>NZ_PTQW01000014.1 GCF_004343725.1 Treponema sp. J25 | reverse complement strand
GAAAAATAATGAGGCAGTGCGGGTGCTTGACGGTTTTCCTCAGAGTAGGATACACTGGGAATATAAGAAAGGGGAGTAGTTTGCTACTGCAGTAACCAACAGCCGGTGGTGTAGCGGCGAAAAGCTGTCTGACCCATCTGGTTCTGCAGCTCCGGAAGGAGAAACAAGACCTTTCGTTCAGATATCCTGAGGGGATGATCCCCGGTATACCAGGGTAGAGGAACGGAAGGTCTTTTTTTATGGGTCCAGGGTTTTTGTGAAAAGGGGGAGGTGCTCATGGCACTGATAGTTCTTATAACGACCGTGATTATGTACGCACTTATTATTCTGTACCCCCACAGAAAGGTGTACTTTTCGTTGGGTGCGGCCCTCCTCTTCATAATCCTTTCCATTGTTACTCCCCGGGAAGCACTTTCCCAGATGGTAAACTGGAATGTGCTCATGATTTTCTTGGGCAGTCAATTGATTGCCTCCCTTTTTTTGTATTCCCGGGTTCCCCTCTGGATAGCGGATACCCTCATTGATGTTTCCCCCAATCCAGGTATTGCAATTACCCTGATTCTCCTGATGACCGGTTTTGTCTCCGCCTTTGTGGATAATGTGTCCACCGTTTTGGTAATGGCCCCCATTGCCCTGGTGTTATCGAAACGGCTGAACATGGCACCTACCTATTTTATGGTAGGTCTTGCGGTAATGGCCAACCTGCAGGGAACCGCCACGTTGGTGGGGGATCCCCCCTCTATGATCTTTGCGGACTATGCCCACTATGGGTTTAATGACTTTTTTGTGTACCAGGGGCGACCTTCTATTTTTTTTGCCGTTCAGTTTGGGATGCTCTGTGGAGCCCTTTTTTTATATGCCTACTTTGCGAAAACAAAACATACCCGGATTATGGTAGAAAAGGAACCCATCATTTCTCTGGTTCCCACCATCCTTCTTTTGACCATGATAGGGACATTGGCGATCATTTCTTTTGTCGAACGGGGGCTTTCTCCTGTGGCGGGCTATGCCGTGTTGAGTATCGCCACTCTGGGGCTTCTGTGGTTCCGCTTTGTTCAGAAAAAAACAACCCGGGAAACCTTCGAGGTGCTTAAGAAATTTGACTGGGAGGCTTTTCTCTTTTTAATTGGGATTTTTATCGTGGTAGGCACCATCACCAAGGTGGGATGGGTAGAAAAAATAGGTGCGCTTCTGGCAGGTCTGATAGGTGGAAATGTCATCGTGGGTTTTATGCTCATTATCCTGGTTTCTTTGCTTCTTTCTGGGTTTATCGATAACATCCCCTACATTCTGGTTATGTTACCGGTGGCCGATAGGCTTGCTAAAACCCTTTCTCTGCGACCGGAACTGTACATGTTTGGTCTCCTGATTGGTTCCTGTATGGGGGGAAACATAACCCCCTTTGGAGCCTCGGCCAACGTGGTATCGGTGGGGATCCTTAAACGAGAGGGCATATCCCTTTCGTTCTTTCAGTGGCTTAAGATAGGTCTGCCCTTTACGCTTATTACCACCGGCGGGGCAGCCCTTTTTGTGTGGTTATTTTGGAAATAACGATAGCGAGGGAGAAAAACATGCAGTACCTGGTTTTAGGGATCACCATACTTATGTATGGGTTGATCATTGTTTTTTCGGAGAAGAAGGCCTTTATTGCAATGGCGGCGGCCCTTATCATGATGGCCCTGGGGGTGGTGTCTCCCCAGGAGGCCTTTACGAAAATGGTCAACTGGAACGTCCTCATGATTTTTGTGGGGAGCCTTGTCATTGCGGAACTCTTCATTTATTCCCGGGTTCCCGCCCGCATCGCCGATACCCTCATCGACGCTTCTCCGAATGTGGGGCTTGCCATCGTGGCCATTTTGATGATGACCGGTTTTATTTCTGCCTTTGTAGAAAACGTGGCGACGGTGCTGGTGATGGCACCCATCGCCCTGGCCCTTTCCAAAAAGCTCAACATGACCCCCAAGTATTTTATGATTGGCCTTGCCATCATGGCGAACCTTCAGGGAACGGCGACCCTCGTGGGGGACCCTCCCTCCATGATTTTTGCTGACTATGCCCACTATAGTTTTAATGACTTCTTCTTTTATCAAGGTAAGCCTTCTATTTTCTTTGCTGTCCAGGTGGGAATGATTGTGGGGGCCCTGTACCTTTATTTCTATTTTATAAAGGCGGGGGCTCAGAAAGTAGAAATAGAAAAGGAACCGGTTAAATCGTATGTCCCCACGATCCTGCTGGTGCTGATGATTCTGGGGCTTGCGGCGGCTTCTTTCTTGCATTCCGGCGTTTCGCTGCTCTCCGGGCTTATCGTGGTGGGACTTGCCCTGGTGGGGATTCTGTGGTACCGCCTGGTGTGTAAGGAAAGCCGGGAAACCACCCTGAAGATGATTCGAGAATTGGACTGGGATACGACCCTCTTTTTGATCGGCATTTTTATTGTGGTGGGGGGAGTAACCAAGGTGGGATTGCTGGATACCTTTGCGCGAATCTTGCAGGGCTGGATAGGGGACAACGTGTTGCTGGGCTTCCTTGCTATTGTAGGGGTTTCTACCCTGATTTCTGGTTTTGTGGATAATGTGCCCTACATTGTGGTGATGTTGCCGGTGGCGGCAACCCTGGCGCGGGCGCTTAACCTGCGGCCAGAGCTGTATATGTTTGGCCTTCTTATCGGTTCCTGTTTGGGAGGGAACCTTACCCCCTTTGGGGCCTCAGCGAACGTGGTTTCCGTAGGTATCCTGAAAAAGGAGGGGGTAAAAATGGGCTTCTTCGATTGGCTTTCCGTAGGGCTTCCTTTTACCCTCCTTACCACGGGAGCCACAAGCCTATTTATCTGGCTTGTGTGGAAGTAACATAAAAAGGGTTGTACTACCTTTTTTTGGGGGCTTCGTGGGTGGGGTCCCCTCAAAAATCTATTTTTTAGAAAAGTCCTATCTGTAAATAGCCCCGTTAATGAGGTTCCCTTTAAGAGAGTTTTCTTAATTGTTAATTGTGGCGCCCTGAGAGGGAAAGACCTATAAAAAGATTTTCCTTTAAATAGGGTAGGTCCGTGAAAAATAAACCTCTCTTTTTATGATTGGGAGAACCTGTCCATATTTAGGATTTTTGAAATAGTTTTTACAAATTTTGTTTTTCATACTTGACAGATGGAAATTTGTGCAAAAGAATAGTTTTATACTTCTAAGTAAAGGGAGGTATATATGCAAAAGTCTTCAAGAAAAGTAAAATGTAAAGTGTTTTATCGGGGGGGGGATAACCCTAACCCTGGTTCTTCTGGGGGCCTGTTCCGTTGGAACTGTAGCCAACAAGCCAAGAGAAAGTAACGGTATTACCCACGCACCTGCAATCATTATGCAAGAAAGTGCAAGTGGGGGAATAGAATCTTTTCAAGCAGAAGTAAAAGTATATTCGAGTGTTGATCGTAAGCCATATTCGAACCGCCTTGTTTCTCAATATCGACTAGCAACAAAATTAATTGATGGTGAACTCTACACAAGGATTGATTTTCCCGCTGACACGGAAAACAAGATTGCAGCACGAACCTTTGTAAGTAATGGGAAAGAGCTTATCCTTTTAGATCCCACTACCAACAAGGTACTACATCGTGGTCCTGTACCAACGGAGATGCAAGATGTAGGACGTATGATCAATCAAAAACCAGTTAGCCTTTTTCAGAAGTTAGACATTTCTTCTCTTCGTATGAAATTCAAGGAATTGCAATGTGATGTTCAGAGTGCTGATAACGGAAGATTGTGGGCAATTACCATTTCTTCAAATATTTTATCCCGCTATGCTCTGCCGCAGGGCAAAAGCATCCAGTCATTACGAGTATACCTGGATGAGACAATGGGAACTGTAGCAGGAACTGAAATGGTCACCAGAGAAGAAGATGGTACGGTGCTCACTATAAAGGAAACAAATATTTATACTGAAAAAGATGGTGTTCCTATTTTGATTGGTAAAGTGGAAGAACGGCATATTGATAAACCATACACTATTGATACGAGCGATTCTTCTGTAAAACCCTTGAACACTGAAAGTGCCCCAATTATCTCTGTATCTGAGGCAAACAAGCTTATAGCAGAGGGTCTTGCCATTCCTATGGATGTGGCTATGGAAGGGGATCCTTCTGACCCCGATTACACGGAAACAAACATTACCGTGTATGAATCTATCCAACTCAATACAGTACCGGACATGCTTTTTAAAGTTTTCTAAAGGGGGCCAAACATGAAAGATAAAATTATAGCCTGTATATTATTAATAAGCCTTGGTGGAAATCTTTGTGCGGAAACCGTTAAGGGAATTTTCTTTCCTGGTATCAGAACTGAGTACTCCATTGGTGGTGTACAGAAAAATACGGGTATCCAGGCGATGGAAGAACAATTAAGCGATGCATACCGGGCCTTTGCAAGCCTTGGTTCACAGGTAGTTATTGGTCACAGCCAGGGAGCTTACAAAGCCCTAGGGTATGGGAATTATCTTAAAGAAAAGGGCGAAGGAGATAAGGTAAAAGCCATCATAGCCATTGGTGGTCCCGTACGGGGATTTACTCCCCTTGTGCGTGGCAAAGACGATCTTACACGACGAATCAAAAATTTTTACGATATTTTTGGTAAAGGTGCAGCAAGTATTGTTCCTATTCCGTATCTTAGCTTAGCAGGTCCTGCTATTAGTGACGCGATTTTAAAAGAAAAGGTTTTCGGTGGAAGTGATTCTCGAGCTTTTATTTCACATATGATATCGAGCAATCCTGGGGATAGTTCAATGGTGAGTGATGCGGTACTTGCTGATTTTATGCCCAATAGTACGTATCTAAAAGATCGTATCAGTCCTGGTATTATTCCAGAGCAAGGCCATTGGGCAAAGGTAGAGGTTGGGCGAATCACTGTTCCTGTAATAAAAGTGACAGGCTGGTTCCGCTTTACCATAGAGTGGATAACTATTCCCATATACAAAACCGTGTGGGTGGTGGATAAACCGGCTGAAAAAATACCTCGCTTACCAGATGATGTTCCTGTAGGATTTATCGTAGGAAACCAGAGTAATCCCTTTGATTTAATAGAAAGTGCCTATGGATTTAAACGTGCTGATGCCGAAAAAATATTGGAAATTTTTGCTGGGGTAATGAACATATCTCAAACAATAAATGAAGGGTTAGGAGTAGCTTGTGAGATAGCCGCAATACTATATATTTGGAATATTATAGTATTCTTAGGATATAAGGTTAGCGCGGTAGGATATTATGTAAACGCGGATAATGCGCGGGAAGCGGCGAAGCTGGCTCGCAACTTTCCCCAGCGGTATAACACGGACATTCTGTTAACGAACGAATCGGATGGATTTATTCCCAGCCCTGCCCAGAAATGGAATCCCGACGAATTGTTGTTTAAACCGATTGGTAGTAATGGAACGGAATGGTATATCGTGTACGATGTAAATCATAAGACCGAACTCGAAGATGGACGAATCTGGGGAGAGGGAGGTAACTTTGATAATCCAACGGATAAAGGAAAAGTGGGGGAGTGGCTACGAGAACAAGGATATGAGTTGCCTCAATACCGAAAGTATATGAGCGGTCAGATTGATTAGAGCTTAGCAGCCGGGATGTTTCCCGGCTGCTATAAGGAGGTCTGCGCATGAAAAATATAAAATGTTTGATTGTAGGATGGTTAACTCTTTTTTCAGTACTGTCCTGTCCTTTTGAATACGAAAAAGATGAAAAAAAACAAACCGTATCAGATATGAAATCCTTTGCGAGTGAGATTGTTATACGGGAAAAGAATATTTCTTATGCTGCGATCCATGATTTTTATGTGGAGGGAAATATATTATATATACCAGGCAGTGGTATTACTGCCTACGATCTTGAAGAAAAAAAAGTAAAATGGAGAAATACCGATCCAAATCTATTTAAAGGGAAAAACATTACAAGTGGGGCTTGGCCGTTTCACTTGAGTGGAGAATATATATTCTTATCTGCTTCAAGGGATCCATGGATTGCCGTTGTGAATAAAGAAACGGGGCAGACAGAAAAGCTAGTCTCATTAGGTGATGTGAGGGTATATGGTGAAAATATGTGTTTATATAATGGTAAACTATTTTTTCTCGGCAGAAGAGAAAATCAGGAAGGGACTATTTTAAATGAAGGGGTGTATAATCTAAATTTAACTACTCTTGTAGAAAAAAACGATGAACCAGGTGTATATATTGCCACTCTCGAGTGTATTAAATCAATGCCCCGTGATTCAATTGCTATTACCGGGATTCATGGTGATGGGAAGTATGGGTACTTTGCATGGTATCCAGTAAATTTTCCCCAGTATTCTCAAGATCCAGGGAACCGGTATGGTATTGCCTGTATAGATCTAGAGACAGGGGCAACGGTATGGGAAGATAATCAGTATAATCCGGGGACAGGTGGGAGGATAAAGGCAATAACAGATAAATATGTATTTGCTACGGTAACGGAGGAGGGTACTCCCCGGGGACGAGGAGGGACGGGGGTGTACTACAAGGAGAAACGGGACGGTAGTCAACTGAAAGATGTTTTATGGTACGTCTGGTCGAGTGACACCAATTTTACCTGGGACCAGGAAGGGAAACGAATATATCTTGCCAGTGGTGCTAACACGGAGTCGAACCCGCTGGTAGCGGCTATTATATGTATTGATGCAGAGGAAGGGACGGTTGTCTGGAAACGTTTTCGTTCTGCCCAGGAACCCCAGATAGGGATGCAACCGCAGGTTCGTAATGGGGTATTGTACCAGGTAACAAGCCGTTATCTAGAGTTGTACGATGCCCAAACGGGTACCCCCCTTGGTCGAGATAGAAGTGTATCGGGGGACCCATTGAATATAGGGGATACAGCAGTTTGGAATGATATTCTTATTTTTCAGGGATATGAAGATCTTTTTGGTGTTAAGATGAACTGGAAAATAGAAAATGGTGCTTTGGTAAAGGAGTAATATGAAAAAATGTGGATGAAAAAAATCAATTATTGTTGATAATTGGAATAGCTACCATCATTATTTCCTGCCCGCTGGAGCGTAAAAATATCCAGGTGAGAGCAATTTGCGAGCGCCCCTTAGGGAGCTCGTTAACATTTTCTGTTTTTGTTGAAGGTCCCTATGGGACCTCCCTAGATGCATGCCGGGTTCTCATTAAGACTCCGAGCGGAGCGGTTAGCCTTATCCGGTATAATAGTAATAGGGCTGCTTTGAGGGGAGTTTTCAGAGTCCGGAAAATGGAATCTATCAAGTTCAGGTACTTACCTCTCTTACATCAGAAGAAATTACATTAGATATTCCTTTTTTTGCCTTTCTCAGGGGCCTGCTATTATTAACATCCAAGATGAGGTAGGTAATTCGTACACTCAGAACAAGCCTCCCCTTGTAACGAAAAAGATTTATGTTTCTTGGCAATCGATAGAAGGTGCTACCTTGTATCGATTAACGATTTCTAAGAATGTAAGCACCATATTTTCATGGGTAACTACTGAGACTGGTTGTCTTATTCCAGCGAATACGCTGGAGAAAGGAACCTATAACTGGGTAGTGGAAGCCCAGGCTATTAGCGGGGATCCCCTTTTAAAAGAAAAAAATTATTATAGCTTTTCTTCTGCACAAGGAGCCTCGGTAATATGTCAAGTTTCAGAGTAAAAGCTTTTTATTATTTATTTTTGTTTTCTTTCGTTTCTTGTTCTATCGGGACATATCAAAATATTTTTGACACGGTAGTTATAGAATTTCCCTGTAATGCAGCCTCTTTTGAAGCAGGAGAACTTATTGCTCTGAGAGCTAATAAATATGTAACCTGGATCAGTAACAAGGATAATATTTTAGGTAAAGGTAAAAGTATAACAGTATATCTTACCTCTGGATGCCACGAAATTACCGCTCGAACTGATAATGGTAACTATGCAGCCATCAGTATTTATATTCGGGAACCCCAGTTTGTTCCCGGTTCATGGGTATATTTTCGCCCTAGTGTTGTTCCTACTCGATTATCGTTAGCTGCAGGACATTTTTATCCTGTTAGTGTTACTTCTGAAAATTCAGTATCTGTTGAAACATCGTTTGTCACTGGTTCTTCCAGGAACAAGTCTTTTTCAAATGGTCTAAGCAATGGAGGTTTAGAGACTTCTTTTCCCTTTATTAGAGACGTTCCTTTTGAATTTCCCTCTCAGATCTTACAACAAAATGTAAGCAACTTATCTTTGACTCGTCAGAAGAAAAACTTTTCTCTGAAACCTGTTGTTGGTGATACAGGAACTTTTAGAGTTGCTGATCCTTCTCGGGGAACAGGAGAGCCTGGCTGGGTTGTAAATGCCCGTTGTGCTTTTATCGCTGAAAATGTGTCTCTGTGGATTGACACCGAAACAAATGTGGATGAAACTCTTTTCCAGGATTTTACTGAAAAATTGAACCGTATAGTGATTCCCCGGGTACAGACTATTTGGGGTTACCATTATGATCTGGATAATGATGGTATGTTTACTGTTCTCATGACAAAAAAACTAAATGATCAACAACTTGCAATAGGCTTTTTTAATCCCTGTGATTATTTTCCTTATTCGGATGACCCTGCTTCGAATCAATACAACCCTACTTCAAATATGAAAGATATTCTATATATAGGGGCTATTGCTCCTGATTCAAATAAAAATTATAACCGTTTTGCTCTTCTTGCAACTATTGCTCATGAATATCAACATCTCTGTCGATTTAGCCGTAAAACTTTCTATCGTCTTGTTCACGGAGATCCTAATCCTCCTTTGGAAGACAGCGCTTTTGATGAGGCCATGTCCCATTTAACTGAAAGTCTGGTAGGTTACGGGCTTTCGGGAGGAAATCTTTCATTTGTGCAATACTATTTTCAAAGAACGGATGCTTTTTCTCTTTTGGGGCAGGATGAAAATGGGGCGACTGATAGTGCGGGAAAGCGAGGGATGGGCTCTCTTTTTTTGTATTATCTCTTAGAGAGAAAAGGTGGTATTGAATATGGAACGTCGGGCCCTTCCGAACTTCAAGATAAAGGGGGAATGTCTTTTCTAAAGGGCAGTATAGATTATCCTGCAAGCGGGTGAAAATATCTCGAAGCGGTATTTCAAAAAGATCTATCGGTTCTTCTCACTGAGTTTAGCCAGTACATACAACAATCGTGTGTTGCTCAGCAACCAATTCCAGGCCCTATTGATCCTTTTACCGGCGAACCTTTGGCTATATATCCTTATATGGGAACGATAGTAAGCCCTCACGACTCTTCTCTGAAGGTAAATCTCATAGGGCCTCAATTAGTTCCTCTGAAAAATTATCTTAATTTCCTTGGCTATAGCATTTGTTTTTTTGAAGATATGTCTTTTTTATCTCCAATTACTTTTTCCGCTCAAAAAAGATCTGGAAAAGGTCAGACGGTTTTTTTATTTTATATGACAGAATAAAGTTTTTCTATCCCGTGGAGCCGCCCATTAGGCGAGGCGCGGCTCCACACCACTATCCCGTAGCGGGCTAGCCTTCTTTCCGGCTAAACCGGCGTCGCAGTTCCCCTATTTGTCGCTGGACTTCCTCCGGGGCAGGGCCGCCGGCGGTTCTTCTTCTTTCCACTGAGGCCCGAGGGGAAAGGGCTTCGTAAATATCCTCATTAAAAAGTTCGGACCGTTCCCGAAGCTGCTCCAGGGTGCGCTCCCCAATGTGGCGCTGGCCTGCCGCGATACAGTCCCGAACCACCTGAGCGGCCACTTCGTGGGCCCTGCGGAAGGGGAGCCCCCGGCGTACCAGATACTCCGCCACATCGGTGGCCTCGAGAAAGCCCCCCTGGCAGGAACGGGCCATCCGCTCAGTCCGGAACCGGGCGCTGGCGAGCATCCCCCGGAACATCCTGAGGGATGCCCGAAGGGTATCCAGAGCATCGAAGAGGGCTTCCTTATCTTCCTGGAGGTCCCGGTCGTAGGCATAGGGAAGCCCCTTGAGGAGGGTAAGAAGGGTGACCAGGTCACCCGTGACCCGGCCGCTCTTGCCCCGGATAAGCTCCGCAAAGTCGGGGTTCTTCTTTTGAGGCATGATGGAAGACCCGGTGCTCCATTGTTCAGCCAGTTCGATAAAACCGAATTCCTCGGTGGCCCAGAGTATGATGTCTTCGCAAAAGCGGGAAAGATGTACCATGGTGATGGCACAGCAGGACGTTACTTCCAGAGCAAAGTCCCGGTCTGCCACGGAATCCATCGAATTAATGGTGGGCCTGCGAAACCCCAGGGCCCGGCTTGTGGCTTCCCGGTCAAGGGGAAGGGTAGAACCCGCCAGGGCCCCCGATCCCAGGGGACATTCATCGAGCCGGGCAAGGGCATCGGCAAAGCGCGCCCTATCCCGCTCAAGACCCGCCGCCCAGGCCACGAGGTGATGCGCCAGGGTCACCGGCTGGGCCCGCTGCAGGTGGGTGTAGCCGGGCATCACCGTGGTAAGGTGCTGCTCCGCTACCGAAAGGAGGGTTTCCCCGGTTTGCCGGAGTTCTTCCTGGAGTTCAGGAATATGGTGCTTCAGGTAGAGCCGCACATCCACGGCCACCTGGTCGTTGCGGCTCCGGCCCGCATGAACCATCCGTCCCACATCGCCGAGCCGGGCCGTCAGGACCCCCTCGATAAATGAATGAATATCTTCCACCCCCGTATCGATGACGAGCTTCCCCTCGGTAATATCCGCGGCAATCCGCTTAAGCTCTTCGCCTATTTTCTGGGCCGCCTCTTCAGGGATAATCCCCTGGGCACCCAGCATGGTCACATGGGCAATACTTCCCTCAATGTCTTCCAGAACGAGCCGCTGGTCTACCGTAATGGATGATTCAAAGGCAAAAGCTTCCTCATCGGGGGTGGCAGAAAGCCTGCCGGACCATAGTACCTGTGCCACCGTTTACCCCGCTACGCCGTCGCTTTTGGCTTCGCTGCCATGCCGGGAAATGGAAGCGGCCCCTTTCCCCTGTTCCATAAGCGCCCGGACCAGTACCGGAAGCCCATAGAGGCGGATAAAGCCCTTGGCATCCGCATGGTTGTACAACTCGCCGGTGGTAAAGCTTGCAATACTGGCATTGTACAGAGAATAGGGTGAACGAACCCCCGCGCCAGAGATAGAGCCCTTGTAAAGCTTTACCCGCACCGTGCCGGTTACGGTCCGCTGGGTGCTGTCCACAAAGGCCGAAAGGGCTTCCCGCAGGGGCGTAAACCACAGTCCCCCATAGATGAGTTCGGCCATCTTCTGGGCCACCATTTGTTTAAAGGCATAGGTCTGCCGGTCAAGGCAGAGGTGTTCCAGTTCCTGGTGGGCATAGTACAGGATGGCTCCCCCGGGGGTTTCGTATACACCGCGGCTTTTCATCCCAACCACCCGGTTTTCTACCAGGTCTACGATACCCACGCCGTGGGCGCCACCAATCTTATTCAAAGTTCGGATAAGGGCCACCCCATCCATCCGTTTACCGTTTACCGCGACGGGGATACCCCGTTCGAATTCAATTTCCACGTATTCGGGCTTGTCGGGGGCCTTTTCTGGGGGAACCGTCATCTTGAGCATCCGTTCCAGGTTCGGTTCGTTGGCGGGGTCCTCTAGTTCAAGCCCCTCGTGGGAGATGTGCCAGAGGTTATCGTCCCGGCTATAGGAATCACTTTTTTTCATAGGCACCGGCAGCCCCCGTTGTTCCAGGTACTCGATTTCTTCTTCCCGGCTCTTGATGTTCCAGATGCGCCAGGGGGCGATGATTTCCAGATCCGGCGCAAAGGCCATGATTCCCAGGTCGAAGCGCACCTGATCGTTCCCCTTACCGGTGGCTCCGTGGGCAATGGCCTGGGCCCCTTCTTTGCGGGCATAGTCCACCAGCACCTTGGCGATGAGGGGCCGGGCGGTGGAAGTTCCGAGCAGATACTTATCTTCGTACACCGCCCCGGCCTTAAGGGCGGGCCACACGTACTCTTCCACGTATTCTTTCTTGACATCCGCCACATGACAGGCGGCCGCACCGGTGGCAAGGGCCCGCTGGCGGATGCTTTCCCAATCTGCTTCCTGTCCTACATCCACACAGACCGCGATAATCTCGCAATCATAGTTTTCCTTAAGCCAGGGGATGATAACCGTCGTATCCAGTCCCCCCGAATATGCCAGGACAATCTTCTTTTTCATGATTCACTCCTTCTGTATGGTATCAAGAATATTCCGTATAATGGCTAAGCCCTCTTTTAGTTCCTCGTCGGAAATCACGTAGGGCGGCAGGAGCCGCAGGGTTTTGGGGCCCGCCGTAAGAAGGACCACCCCTTTGTTCAGGGCCTGTTCTAAGACAGGCCAGGCATCCACCGTGAGGTCGATACCAATCATGAGCCCCTTGCCGCGGACCTCGGTAATAACCGGCACATTCCATCCCCGGATGACGGACTGAATAAGGTCCCCCTTTCGCTGAATTTCGGCAAGGAAGGAGGGATTATTCACCGTTTTGAGGACCACCAATCCTGCCGCGGCCGCCAGGGGATTGCCCCCGAAGGTGGTGCCATGGTCTCCCACTCCAAGGACCGTTGCGGTTTTTCTCCCCGCCAGGATTGCTCCTACGGGAACCCCACCGGCAAGTCCCTTGGCGAGGGTGACCACATCGGGGTTAACCCCAAAGGCTTCGCAGGCAAAGAAAGAACCCGTTCTGCCGACGCCGCTCTGGACTTCGTCAAACATGAGGAGCACGTCCTTTTGGGCGCAGAGCTCCGCTACGGCCTGGACGTAGGAGGCTTCCAGGGGACGGATACCACTTTCCCCCTGGATGGGCTCCATGAGCACCCCACAGACCGTATCATCCAGGGCTGCCTGAAAGGCCCTTACGTCGTTGGCAGGCACATAGATAAAGCCTTCGGTAAAGGGGTCAAAGTGCTGGTGGAATTTGTCCTGTCCTGTGGCAGAAAGGGTTGTAATGGTTCGCCCGTGAAAACTTCCCCGCAGGGTGATAATCCGGTGGCGTCCCGGCCCATACTTATCCCGGGAATACTTGCGGGCAATCTTGATGGCCCCCTCGTTCGCCTCGGCGCCGGAATTGCAGAGAAACACCCGTTCCAGAGCGAGGGGACGTCCTGCTTCGCAGAGCATTCTGGCAAAGGCCACGGAGGTATCGCTTAAAAAGTAATTCGATGTGTGGAGAAGCCGCGTCGCCTGTTCCTGGAGTGCCTGGACCAGGGTGGGATGACTGTGGCCAAGGCAGTTTACCGCGATGCCCGAAGAAAAATCGATGTATTCCTTCCCTTCTACATCATAGAGCCGGGCCCCTTTCCCATGGCTAAACACCACGGGAAGCCGATGGTAGGTGTTCATAAAAGAAGTGGCGGCTTCCTGTATGAGGGCCTCCATTGAAGTGGCCTTCCCCTCGCACAGCAGATTTTTGCTTGTTGGCGAGGCCGCGGCGGCCTTGCCTCCTTCGAGGGGCCTGGGAACCTTAAGAGACGCTTCTCTCTGAGTATCCTGTTTCATACCTTATCCCTGCACCACCTGGGTGCCAATGCCTTCGTCGGTAAAGAGTTCTAAGAGGAGCGCATGGGGAATCCGCCCATCGATAATGTGGGCCTTCTGCACACCCCCATCCAGGGCTATCTTACAACAGTCTACCTTGGGTATCATCCCCTTACTAACAATTCCCTGGGAAATAAGCTCGTCCAGTTCACTGCGGGCAATTTCGCTGATCAGCGAATCGGGGTCTTCCACGTTCCGGAGTATCCCTTTTACGTCGGTCATCAGGATGAGTTTCTCTGCCCGCAGGGCCCGCGCCACCTGGGCGGCGGCCGTATCGGCGTTCACGTTAAAACTTTTTCCCCGGTCAGGGCCCTCAATGCCGAAGGCTACCGATGAAACTACCGGAATATAGCCCCGATCAAGGGCGTCGGTAAGGACGGTGGTGTTTACTCCTACCACTTCGCCCACAAGCCCTAAGTCGGCCCCTCCGGCGGTAAATCGCCGGGCCTGGAGCAGGGCCCCATCGAGTCCCGAAAGCCCCAGGGCCTTTCCTCCCGCTTCCTGAATAAGGGCTACCAGGTCCTTGTTCACCTTGCCACAGAGCACCATCTGGACAATATCGATGGTTTCTTCATCGGTATAGCGAAGCCCATTCACAAAGCGACTTTCTTTGCCGATCCGCTTGAGCATGGTTTCAATTTCTGGACCCCCTCCGTGGACAAGGACCGTGCGGATCCCGACGCAGGAAAGGAGCACCAGGTCTTGAATCACCGCTTTTTTCAGATCCTCATTAATCATGGCGTTACCGCCATACTTAACCACCACCGTTTTCCCCATGAATCGCTGAATATAGGGAAGGGCCTGGATCAGCACCCGGGACCGATCTTCATTGGTGATAACATGTTCTTTCATTCTCCTAACCTCTCTTTCTCTTCTGTTGCTATTTGTTCGTTTTTTATTCCCTTCATGACAATCGGATATATCTTGCAGGAACCGGCTCTCCTAGGAACGGTAATCACCGTTGATTTTAACGTACTCGTAGGTTAGATCACAGCCCCAGCAGGTAGCGGCATGTCCCCTCTGACCGGCTCCGCCCTTTGTATCACGGGGGGTGTCAGTGCTGGTGGAAGCTTTATGTCCCAGATCGATCAGAATCTGGACCTCTTCCTGAGAAAGGATGTGTTTAGCCTTTTCTTCTGAAAAGGGGATTGCTGCCCCCCCCTCGCATACAAGGATTTCTTCGTTTCCACTTCCACTGGCAAAACGCACCCGTACAAAACTGGGATCGAAGGGAACCCCCGAATAACCCATGGCGCAGAGGATCCGTCCCCAGTTGGCATCGGCCCCAAACATGGCGGCCTTGACAAGACTTGAGGAAATAACCGCCCTGGCGAGGGCTGCCGCATCCTCTTCGTGCTCCGCCCCTGAAACGGTGCAGGTGACGAGCTTGGTGGCTCCCTCTCCATCCCGGGCTATCATGCGGGCCAGGGTGATACAAACCTCTTCGAGGGCTGTGGCAAAGAGTTGAAAATCCGGTCCATCGGTATCGATAGGCCGGTTCCCGGCCTTTCCATTGGCCAGCACCAGCACCGTATCGTTAGTACTCGTGTCTCCATCGACAGAGACCCGATTAAAAGAGCGGCTTACCGCCTGTCGCAGGGCCACCTCAAGAAGGGAGGGGGCAATCGCTGCGTCGGTGGTGATAAAGCAGAGCATGGTGGCCATGTTGGGGTGAATCATACCAGCCCCCTTTGCCATGGCGCCAATCCGCACGGGGACTCCACTGAGCATTAATTCGATGGCCACCTCTTTTTTTCGGGTGTCGGTGGTCATGATGGCTTCCAGGGCGGCGGCGTGGCCCGCTTCGTCGTTCCGTAGGTTCTGAACGAGCTCGGTGATGTGGGCTTCTACCCGTTCGATGGGGAGGGGCACGCCGATAACCCCGGTGGATGCGACAGCCACAAGGTGCTCTTCCAGGTTGAGGGCTTTGGCGGCGGCGGCGGCCATCCGGCGGGCTGCCGCAAGACCCGCTTCGCCCGTACAGGCATTGGCGTTTCCGGAATTACAGATTATCGCCTGGCAGCGCCCTGAACGCAGGTGTTCCCGGGTAATCTGAATGCTGGCCGCCTCGACCCGATTGGTGGTATACATGGCCGCCGCCGCCGCCGGCACGGAAGAGACGATGAGCGCCAGATCCCGTTTATCGTTCTTTTTACGGATACCACACCAAATACCGCCGGCGGAAAAACCCCGCGGTGCACAGACACCGCCCGTAACTTGTTGCATAATAACACTCCTTGAAAAGATAAAAGGTGGGATTCCAGGGCGCCGCCTGGTACATACATTAGGAGGGTCTACGGAGACGAAGATGTTTGTAATACATGGTATAAATATGCATATTTTTGCAGTATCTGTCAAGGGAAGAAGGGAATGCTTGGAGATTTTATAGATTCTAGAGATTTTATATTTTTTTATGAGAAAATTATTTATATTCTAAAATATATCTAAAAAACGGGGGGTAAGTGCTCTTGACGAATCATAAAAAGTAGCATATTTATACAGTAATAGTTTAAAAACCGCTTTAGCAAAGCCGGAGCGATACATGAAAAGGGGAAACCGCGAGGGTTTCCTGTTGCCCTAGGGGGCAGATTCTGCGGGGCTTTTTTAGGGAAGCGGTAAAAACAAAAGTAAGGGCTAAAAACAAAAAGAAGGGGGCGTCATGACAGAAAGATTAGTACAAGAAGTGGAGGATCCTCTCAGAAAAGCTCCAGAGGAAGAGGCGGATTACCTCAGTGGTAAAATCTACTGCGCCAATTGTATCCATTGCAAAGTGGTGCCTACGAGTCCCGATGGGGATGAGCGCTACTTTTTGCGGGTCCGGTGTGCGGCGGGGAAGTGGCGTAAGCGGCTCGGCGAGGAAAAGGTCTACAAGTACTGCACGGTGGTGCGTCGTCACCTGGATTTCTGCGATGCCTATGAGCCCATGGGAGATCCGCGGGAATTTATTCGGGAACTAAAGAAAAGTTTGCCCGTCCGGGACGAATTGTACGTCAAAGAGGAATAAGGGAAAAGCCTCATCCCGATATCGTGAATGTATGCATAGTAAAGAGGGAAAGGCCTGGTAGGGCGGGTCCCCCGAGTCGGTCGGCCATGAAGGGGCTATGAGTATGGCTGTCTGCATTGGGCCCAGGGGATGGTTTTGCTATTGGTTCATTAATAACAAGAAGAAGGAACGGCGGGCAGAACATTCCCTTGTTTTTGAGGGGCATGCCCTTGTGCAATCAGGGAAACTGTGCTATATCCATGTCATGACAATGATGAAAAGGTTCTATAAAAGCCTATGGGTAGCCCTCATGCTGGGGGTCCTTTCCTGTGCTTCAACCCCGCCGGTGATTGAGGAAGGCCTTTCCCCAATGGAACTTACCCAACGGGCTCAAGAGGCGATGGATCGCTATGACTATACTACTGCTATCCGTTATTACGAAGCTATGCTTGAACGTTTTCCGGCTAACCGATCGGTGTGGTGTGAAGCTACGTATGGGATAGCCTTTATTCAATATAAGCAAAAGAAATACGACGCATCGGCTCAGCGATTCCGGGAACTCCTTAAGGCCTACGAAGGCCCCGATGGAGATTTACTCCCCCAACAGTATCGAGTGCTGGGAGAAAAGGTACTGGGTCGGATAGAACTGCAGAAGGTTAAATAAAGGGTAGTTGGTTTTGAATAGAGACCTTTTTAATTAATCGTTTTCGCTAATCAGAGACGTAAATTCTGAGGTTTCCTTTTCCTTCCTCTCGTATCTCTCCTTAAAAAGGGGGAGATACTGCGTCTGTAGTTAGGATCTAAGAGATCTATATTGGATTTGCTTATACCTGTTCCCCACGTTTTTTATGTTATATGGTAAATGCTTTTCCCAAATAAGAAAATGCAGATTGTTTTTGCAGGGATAGGCTTTACTAAGACCACAAAATAAAAAATCTTGTTTCACTTGACAGATTCTTTGGGTCAAACTAAAATTAAATCAAAACTTAGAAAAAGTTAGGAGGTTGAAGATGAAAAAAGGTCTTGTCTTGTCTTGTCTTGTCTTGTCTTGTCTTGTCTTGTCTTGTCTTGTCTTGGTTCATGTAGTCAACAAATAGTTTTAATGCAAAGTTCTAGTACTACAGATTCATTAGCAAACCGTATGCGATCGTTACAGGTGTATGGTTATTTCCCGTCTGTTAATAAAAAGGCACGGAGTATATCGGTAGACGCTGTTCCAGAAGAAATTGATAGTTCTAAAATGGAAGTTATAGCAACCCAACCAGAGTACGTTCTGTCTGAAATACAAAAAGAACAAAAAGGAGAAGAACAACTTGCTCTGATTGATGCTATGCTTTCTGAAAATTCTACTGCCCAAAATGTGGCAGACAAAATGCGGGCATTAGATCCTGCTTTAGCTGAAGATTATGAAAATAACTTAATTTCTTTTATAGAAAATTTGCCAGTGACAGAAAAAAGTCGGATAATTATTCAAAATAAAAAGGATCTGCTAAGAGATATAAAATTGCGTCAAGAGCCTTTTCCGAGATCTAGGGCTATTCTTAGTTCTGATATTGAATGGAATACGGTTTGGTGGTATGTAGGATATTGTGCTACTACTATGGCAGGATTAGCTGTTTATAAATGGTCTCCAGAATTCATTGGTTGGTTTTGGACAGGATGGCTTCGTTGGGTGGGATTAGGAACAGCCGCAGGTGGTGCATCTCTAATGACTTCTCAGTTGATTATTTGGGGAACTCAAAACCCTGAAATAAAAGATCTGGTGGGAATAGCTCAGAATCTGTATACCGCTTATAATGCTATTCAGCAGCAAAGTACTCCTGAAGGTGCTGTTTCTGCTATGAAAGCTGTTTTGACTGATCTTATACAGAGTAATAAATTATATTCAAAAACAGTAAAAGAGATATTGTTGACAATTGCAAGTGAATATTTTAAACCTCACTATACTTTTTTGGCCTTTGTTAATAAGTTTACAGAAGAATATATAGCAAGGACGGACATGCGTAATAAGTTACTAACAATCGGGAGTAGTACTCTTGGACCAGTTGGCTTTTGTTATTTCTTTACTCGAGAAGTATTCGAATGGCTGGTTGGTGGTACTATAAAGGGATGGAATGGTTTATGTAATATGGCGAACACTATTATCCCGGATACTAATATTACTATAATGGGAGTACCGCTTAAACCTATAAAATTTTAGCCATAGAGGATAAAAGGGGACGGCATATGTATGCCGTCCCTCTTTACAATATGGTGGGGTAGAAAAAATGAAAAAGACTGTTATTGGTGTATTCCTTTTGTTTGTATCTAGCGTAGTGTTTGCATCGGATCTGAAAGTTGTTTGGTATGGTCCGTCACTTTTTGGATTTCCCTCAGGGGCCAATGATATGAGTGTATATTTCGGGAATATTCCTGAAGTGGGAACCAAAATTCAATTGGAGATACAAAAACCCTTGTTTTCCTTTGAAAGAGAATATGGCTCCTTCCTTGCTTCTGGCCGTGATACGGTGGTTTTTTCTGTCAATGGAGGACTTTCATTTTTCTGGCCAAGCCAGTCGAATTTTCGGATTGATTTTTTTACGCTGGGGAGTAGTGTATATTTAAGCAAGGTTGGTAGTGAATTGTGCGGTTTTTTTGTTTCTCTGTATCCTATATACGAACTTTCGTATGCCCACCAATATTTTTATTGGCAATCTGCGGCGGACCTGGCGGGTTTTTCGATTCGACTGAAAGAGGTCCCTCTCCATTGGGGTGGCTATTTTAGATATATCTTTCAATACAATCTCAGTAACTTTATGGTCTTTTTTGATATAGGATTAACCGGTGGTATCTATCTGCCTTAAGAGAATATTCCTTTTCTGAGTACGCGTTCTGACTGCGTTAGAGCGTACCCGTCTCCTGACTGCGCCGGAGCGCGTAATTGCTTCTTTTACCTTGGCGGAGCTTTACCGTTCCATGACAGGCGGGGGTGGAAATAGCCCTATCGGCTCTTTGACTACTGGGGCAGGATGATCACGTTTAACCGTACCTCCAGGTGCTGGGCCTTGCTTTCTACCATCTCCTGGGTGATTTTGCCCCGGGGGCGGGGATGGGGCGGGGCGTCTCCAATAAGAATAATCATCCGTTCTTCGGCGCTCCAGGGAAACTGGGTAAGGCCGTCATAGAGGGCCTCGTACACCGCTTCGGGTATATCCCGGCCGCCCCCCACCCGAATGGCGTTCAGGTTTCTCTGAAAAAGGGCAAAGTCACTGGTAAAAGGTATAACCTTCGTAAGGTAATCTTCAAAATAGTCTTTATACAGCACCATGCCGATGCGGAAACCCTTAAAACGACTGAGGATTTCCTGCAGCATAGGAATAAGCATGCGGCGTACCGCATCAATATCATTCTGCATGCTGGCGGTGGTGTCCAGGGCTATTACGAGATCCAGGCTTTCTCCCTGGGCGCTTTCAAGGATTTTCCGTATCACCGGAACGATGTCCTCTCCTCCTGTGGAAAAACGCACTTCCCCTTTCCCGGCTGCGGCAATGGAAGTAAAACTTTCCACGGTGTCCTTCATGTAGTTCCCTTCGGGGGGACCTTCCAGGGGCTTTTGGACTACCCTGACCACAAAGGGATTGTCTTTGAATGGACCGGTATAGTCCCCATAGGGTTTTGCGAAGGCCCGAATGTTAAGGTAGGTTCCATCTACGACATACACTTCCCCCTGGCGGGTCCAGGGGTATCCATATATAAGGATGTAGGGAATGTAGATGTGGAAGGCCTCCCCGAATTGGCTATCCGCCTCGGGGGTAGAGTCAATGAGGGAGTAAATCTTGCTTTCGGGGGGAATGGGCTTCCCATCTAGATAGCGGATTTCATCCCCGTTAATCGGGTTCCAGTCCTTTGCCCGATACGCGTAGTTATCCGCCCGTCCGCTCGGATCCCGGGTAGATTCGGTAAGCAGAACCGATCCAATATCCGGCTTTTTTCGGATAAAAAGGTGGTAACCCCCATCGACCCGCTGTTCAATTCGGAGATCCTCGGGGCCGATGCTAAGATCGATGGCCCAGAGGAAGAGGCCCACCTGGAAGAAGCACCAGACGAAACTGGCCTTGCGGAAAAGGTGGAGCCAGGTCTTTTTTCTCGGCCGCCGCTGGTATTCCATAGGGCCCTCTTAAAGTCGTTTCTTATCGCCGGGCGGGACGGAAGAACCCAAAAAGGCTGCCACAAAAGCCCCCGACGATGTGGGCAAATTCGGAGATGTTATTCGAGGTAAAAGAATTAAAAATTTCCCGCCCCAGATAGAGGATAAGGATCAGGATGAACGTCAAAGGGATTTCTCCCTTATTAAAATTAGTAAAAGAAGCCAGAAGAACCATCATGAAGACCACCCCACTTCCCCCCAGGAGCGCGGTAGGGAGGAGCAGCGCATTCAACAGACCCGTCACAAAGGCAGTTACCAGAATCATGAAGAACAGGGAAAGGGACCCGTAGGCTTCTTCCAGAATGGGCCCAATCAAGAGAATAAAGGCAAAATTGGAGATAAGATGATTCCAGTTTGCGTGGCCGATGACGTGGGTAAAGATGGTAATCCAGTGACGAATCAGGTGGGCACTAAATACCCGTCGGCCGGGGACGGTAAACCATGCTTCGGTAAGCCCCGGCAAAATTGTCTGGGTAAGGATCAGGACGATGGCGCTGATCAGGGCATAGGTGAGCACCGTGGGAGCATTGTACTTTACTTTCATAATTTTCCCTCCTCCAATTCTATTTCGATGGGACAGTGATCGGATCCCCCTATTTCTGATCGGATCCGGGAATCCCGTACCTGAGGGGCAAAGGCGGTGTTGACACAATGATAATCGATACGCCAGCCGATGTTCCGTTCCCGGGCCCGGGTTCGATAGGACCACCAGGTATAATGGCCCCCCTCGCCGGGATGCCGGACCCGAAAGGTGTCTACGTACCCCGCTCCAAGAAAGCGGGTCATCCAGGCCCGCTCTTCCGGTAGGTAGCCGGGGTTTTGTTCGTTTTCTTCCGGGCGAGCCAGGTCTATGGGTTCGTGGGCGATATTGTAATCCCCACACAGGAGGACGTGATGCCCTTCCTGGACCAGGCGATTACAGGTGCTCAGAACCGCATCGCAGAAGGCAAGTTTGTAATCGAGGCGGGCCCCCCCTTCTTGCGAGTTAGGAAAATAGGCTGAAAGAAGGATAAACCCCTCGTAGTCGGCGATAAGGATGCGCCCCTCATCGTCAAATTCAGGTATACCCAGCGTACGTATCTCCCGGGGCTTGCGGAGAGTGTAGATCCCCACCCCTGAGTATCCCCGTTTTTTGGCGCTGGCCCAATAGGAATGGTATTCCCGCCCTTTGCTATCTACCGGGTGGAGGAGGGCCTCTGAGAGCTGTTCTGGATGAGCCTTGGTTTCCTGAATACAGATGATGTCTGCTTCTTCCCGGTGGATCCATTCCAGAAAGCCCTTCTTTTCTACGGCCCGCAGGCCATTTACATTCCACGAAATGATGCGCATACTATTGGCAGTATAGGAGATGGGAGGGCTAAACGCAAGGTCAGGCCCCTGTTTTCGCTTGCTTTTGCCCCCTGGTCACCAGGTCTGGGGCATCTATGAAGGATTGTTCCTGAAAAAAGGGGCTCCCCCTGTCTTTATCGTTGCCAGCGGCAGGGGCTACGGGGGACACCGATGTGCCCATACAGGCCTGGGGGCCTCTCCCGGGGTAACCGGGAAGAAGAAAAGACTGCCGTTCCCGAGTAAAAGCTTTGTAATTTCCGCGGTGATGAATTGTTAAATTCAAAGAAATTGGCTATGTTTATAGTAAGGGTATAGCTATGGCAGAACGAGGGGGATTCACTCCCGATACGGAACTTCTGGATGATATAGAGCTTAAGGAACCGGAACTGTATCGGGTGGTTCTTTTGAATGATGATTTTACCACCATGGATTTTGTGGTGGCCGTTTTGGTCCATGTGTTTCACAAGAGCCCACAGGAGGCCCAGAAGATAATGCTCGATGTGCACCGGAAAGGCCGGGGCGTTGTGGGTATGTATCCCTGGGATATTGCCGTTACCAAGGCCGAACAGGTGCATCGGCTTGCCCGACAGGAGGAATTTCCCCTTCGCTGTGTGGTGGAAGAGGCCTAGGGCCGGAGGAGTACGAGAGGAATAGCTATGAAAATTAGCCGGCAGGTACAGGCTATCATTAATAACGCCTATACCGAAGCAAAAAACCATAACCATGAATATCTTACGCCGGAACATCTATTGTATGCGGCCCTTAAGCTTGAGGATGTACAACGGATTATTTTTAATTGTCATGGGGATTATGACTCTATTTTAAATGGGGTAAAGAATTTCCTTGCCGAGAAGGTTCCGGTAATGCTGGGCAGTGAACCCACCCAGACGGTGGGGTTCCAGAATGTGATAGAACGGGCCCTGCTCCATTGCCAATCGGCTCAAAAAGAAGAATTGGATCTGGCGTCCATTATTGTGGCCCTCTATGATGAAGATAAGAATTATTGCTCCTATTTTATGAAGCGGGGGGGCATTCGCCGGCTCGATCTTCTGGAAGTGCTGGCCCATGGTACTACCGAAGATGAGATGCTTTCCTCGGATGGGGCTGAGAGCCTGGAAGAAGACCAGGACAACCTGTTTAATGATGAAAGTATGGATCTGGAAGATGAAGAGCCCCCAGAGGCGGCGTCTTCACCGGCGAAAGATCAGGAAGAGCTATTTTCCCGAAAGCGCCCCCTTCCCCGGACTGCGCTTGATCGATTTGCCATCAATCTTACCGAACTGGCCCGGCAGCATAAACTGGAACCGGTTATTGGTCGGGATGCAGAGATAGAGCGGACCATTCAGGTGTTGTGTCGCCGGAAAAAAAACAACCCTATCCATGTGGGAGATCCCGGCGTGGGGAAAACCGCCATTACCGAGGGGCTTGCCCAGCGAATTGTCCAGGGATTGGTGCCCCCACCGATTCAAAATGCAGAGATCTATTCCCTTGATATGGGGGCCCTCGTGGCAGGAACAAAGTATCGGGGAGACTTTGAAGAACGGATCAAAAAGGTGGTTGAGGAATTACTCGCCCGAAAAAAGGTAATCCTCTTTATCGATGAGATTCACACCCTGGTAGGGGCGGGGGCCAGTTCGGGAAACACCCTGGATGCGTCGAATTTGTTAAAGCCGGTTCTTTCTTCCGGTAAGCTGCGGTGTATTGGGTCTACGACCTTTGAAGAATACACCAAGTATTTTGAAAAAGATCGGGCCCTTTCTCGTCGCTTCCAGAAGATTGATATCGGGGAACCCAGCGAAGAGGATACCCTGAAGATTCTTCAGGGCTTAAAGGATAAGTATGAACGGTACCACCGGGTTCGGTATAGCGAGGCTGCCCTGGAGGCGGCGGTACGCCTTTCGGTTCAGTACCTTCCTGAACGGCGGCTGCCTGATAAGGCCATCGATATTATCGATGAGGCGGGGGCCCTGACCCGTCTTGAACGGTTTAAACAAGCATCCCCGGGCCAGGGAACTCCTGGGTTGCCTGCCGCTGCAGAAGACTGGGTGGACCCTGAAGAAAATGAAAAGGATGAGGGGAAGCTGTCCGCCGAGGAAGCCGCATCCTACGAACTGATAGAGGTTCCGTTAATAGAACGGGTAGTCGCCCGGATGGCCCGTATCCCTGAGCGTACCGTAGGAGAAAGCGAGCGGGATAAACTGCGGGATCTGGAGAAGCGTCTTAAGGAACGGATTTTTGGACAGGATGCGGCGGTGGAAGCGGTGGTCCGGGCGGTGAAGCGTTCCCGGGCAGGGTTCCGCAGCCCCGGTAAACCCATCGCCAATTTCCTTTTTGTGGGTCCCACGGGGGTGGGGAAAACCGAGCTTGCCCGAAGTCTGGCCGAAATTCTGGGGATTGCGCTCCATCGCTTTGACATGAGCGAATACCAGGAAAAGCATACGGTGAGCCGGCTTATCGGGTCTCCTCCGGGATATGTGGGGTACGAAGAAGGGGGGCTCTTAACCGATGCGATCCGTAAGCAACCCCACGCGGTACTGCTCCTGGACGAAATTGAAAAGGCCCACCCGGATATTTACAATGTGCTCCTTCAGATCATGGATTACGCCACCCTTACGGACAATAATGGTCGAAAGGCGGATTTCCGCAACGTAATCCTCATCATGACCAGTAACGCGGGGGCCCGGGATATTGGGAAAAGCCTCATTGGCTTTGGAGAACGGATTGTGGACGAAGGGGTGGTCCACGATGCGGTGGAAAAAACCTTTACCCCCGAGTTCCGGAACCGACTTGATGCGGTCGTTCGTTTTGGACACCTCAGCCGCGAGATGATGCGCTCCATTGTGCAGAAAGAGCTGGCTCAGTTTAAAGCCCAACTGGCAGAAAAAAAGGTAACCCTGGAAGTAACCCCTGCCTGTGTGGAACAGCTTGCCATAGAAGGGTATAGCCGGGAGTTTGGGGCCCGCAATGTAGCCCGGGTAATAGAAGAACGGGTTAAGAGCTTCTTTGTGGATGAGGTGCTCTTCGGTCGTTTGCAAGAAGGTGGGGCCGCTCGGGTGGATTGGCAGGACGGCCAGTATCGTATTGAGGTGTTCCCCGGGCAAGATTTAGCTTCCTCCGAAGGAGGCCCTGAAAAGAGGTGAGGAGAGATGCTCTTGCGGGGCCCGATCCTGACTTTCCTTATTTGACGGAAGATGAGCGGGTTACATTCCCCGATCCGGCAAAGAAATCGAGCTGGATTATCGCCATAGGGGGCAACCTCTCCCCCGGCATGCTCCTTTCTGCTTATGAACAGGGGATTTTCCCCTGGTATGGGCCGGATGATCCCATTATCTGGCAGTCCCCGGACCCTCGCCTTGTTATCTATCCCCATACGCTCCATGTTTCTGAATCGATGCGGAAAATTCTCAGGCGCCAGGTTTTTACCATCACCTTTGATAAGGATTTCGAAGGGGTTATTCGGGGTTGCGCAGAAATTGAACGGCCCGGTCAGGATGGTACCTGGATATCGGAGGATATCATCAAGGCCTACACGGAACTTCATCGATTGGGGTATGCCCACTCGGCAGAGGCCTGGCAGGATGGAAAACTCGTAGGGGGCTGTTATGGCCTTATTATAGGGCGGGTCTTCTGTGGGGAATCTATGTTTGCCCGGGTCTCAAATGCTTCAAAGGCGGCCTTTCTTTCCTGGGCCCAGTACCTCTTTTCCCGGGGCTGTGCCTTTATCGATTGCCAGGTTACGACGGAACATCTGGTAAGTCTTGGAGGGGTAGAAATAAGCCGCGAGGAATTTCTTGCTCAACTTGCGGTGGCTCGAAAGGGGAAACTGGATATTTAATTCCCTTTATTGCTAAAGATACCTCTATGTATACGTGCCCGCCTCAGTAGTATACTTTTGAAAAGGTCATTCTTGAATTGTATCTCAGTGGGATGGGCGGGATTCTGAGGTATCCCTTTCCATTTCTTATGGGCTGTTAAAATTATGGTGTAGCCCTGGAATTAAAACAATATTGCAATCTTTGCATCTATTGTCATTTGTTTCTCTATTGCGCAATCATATCGGATTGAATTAGAATGAAAAAAGAGGTTTATCATGAATAAGAGAAAATGGCTATTATTCCTTGTATTCCTTAGCATCGGTGGACTCCTTTTTGCAAATACGGAAGGCGAATCAGGGCTGACTGCACAAATGACATCCCTCGTACTAGAACTAGGGGTAGTGATTTTTGCGGTCCGGGCAGGAGGCGCCTTAGCTAAAAAGATAGGTCTTCCTCCTGTTATTGGAGAACTCCTTACGGGGGTTATCATTGGTCCCTATGCGTTGGGGGCGCTTCCCTTACCCGGCATGCCCAATGGGCTCTTTCAGGTGTATGAAGGGGTTGGGGTAAGCCCCTTGTTGTATTCCTTTGCGACGGTGGCTTCCATCATTCTTCTTTTTACTTCCGGCCTCGAAACGGATATTGATATGTTTTTAAGCTATTCCGTGGCAGGCGGTGTTGTTGGTCTTGGTGGGGTCCTTGCTTCATACCTTTTAGGAGCGGGGCTCGCCACCCTGTATATGGGGCAGAGCTTTTTTTCTCCCTCTTCCATGTTCATGGGAATCATGAGTACCGCTACCAGCGTGGGTATTACGGCCCGCATCCTTTCGGATCGAAAGAAAATGGATAGCCCCGAGGGGGTCACCATCCTGGCCGCCGCAGTCTTTGATGATGTACTTGGCATTGTCCTTTTAGCTATTGTGATGGGGGTTGTGGCGGTAGTCACTGGTCACCAGGCCGGAGGCCTTTCTGCCTGGGGAATTGGTTCTATTGCCCTTAAAGCCTTTGGGCTCTGGCTTGGATTCACCGTGCTGGGGCTTCTTTTTGGAAAACATCTCGGTAATGGCCTTAAGAAGATGGGTGGGGAAGCCCATTATCCCGTGTTAGCCCTGGGGCTTGCCCTGATTCTGGCGGGCTTTTTTGAGATGCAGGGGCTGGCCATGATTATTGGGGCCTATATTGTGGGTATC
Source organism: Treponema sp. J25 (assembly GCF_004343725.1). Classification (NCBI taxonomy): domain Bacteria; kingdom Pseudomonadati; phylum Spirochaetota; class Spirochaetia; order Treponematales; family Treponemataceae; genus Treponema; species Treponema sp. J25. Next base: position 126,444 of record NZ_PTQW01000014.1, on the reverse strand, counting down.
AGCCTTTCTAAAACCGATATCGCCTATCTGATTCTGGATAAAACCAAACCCCTGTATGATTTTTTTGTGCCCGTTTTCTTTGCCGTAATGGGGATGATGGTGGATATTCGACAGTTGGTAAGTCCCCCGGTCCTCCTCTTTGGTGGACTCTATACCCTTGTGGCGATTATAGCAAAGATTCTGGGAGCGGGCCTTCCTTCTCTTTTTCTGGGCTTTAACCTTCGGGGGGCAGTCCGTATTGGAATGGGAATGGTTCCCCGGGGAGAGGTGGCCCTTATTATTGCGGGGATTGGACTGGCGGCAAAAATTCTAGACCCTTCGGTTTTCGGGGTGGCTATCCTTATGACCATGGTCACGAGTATTGTGGCGCCACCCTTGCTTAATTTAGTTATTTCCCAGGGTGGACCGGGGACCCGGAAAGAGGTAAAGGGAAGTGTAAGTGAAAGCATCGAAATAACCCTGCCGACCCACGAACTCGCAGAACTGGTTGCCACTACCTTCCTTCGGGAACTGGAACGGGAAGGATTCTTTGTGCAACTTATGAGTATCCGGGATGAAATCAGCCACATCCGAAAGGGAGACATATCTATCTCCCTTATTACTGAGGGGAATAAAATCCGTATAGAGACGGCGCCAGAGGATATTCCTTTCGTGAGGGCTACTATTCATGAAGTGATGGTACGGCTGGATGCCAACTTTGATGCCCTTAAAGAGAGCTTTGATCCAGAGAAGCTTCGTTCTGAATTGCGGGTTCACACGGGAAGAAAGGACCTCACATTCCGGAAAATCCTTGATAAGTCTTGTATCACCACCACGCTTCAGGGAATGAGCAAGTTTGAGGTTATCGAAGAATTGGTGGATGTTTTAGAGAAGGCCGGAAAAGTAGCGAATAGGGAACAGCTCCTGCGGGATGTGATGGATCGGGAAGAGCGAATGAGTACCGGGATGGAACACGGCATAGCCCTTCCTCATGCCCGTACGGCAGGGGTGGCGACCCAAACCCTGGCGATTGGTATTCATCGACGGGGTATTGATTTCCAGACCATCGACGGGAGCCAGGTGCATATCATCGCCATGATTTTGACCCCCGCCGGTGATGAGGCCCCCCATATGCAGGTGCTGGCAAGTTTGGGCGCCGTTCTTGGAGATGATGTCACCCGCCAGCGGCTAAGTAAGGCCGCATCCCCCGAGGATGTCTATGAAATTCTTATGGGGGCATGACAATCAAATCATAATTTAGTCGGCTTCTCCTCCGTTTGAGTGAATACCTGTCTTAAATAGGAAGGCCCCTCTCGTGCAGTGATGGCTGGAGGGGCCTTTTTGTAGAAAAGAGGAGATTAATCTTTCACCTATGGGCTCTTTTTCTTAGGAAAGGGCCGAGATCTTTCTTTCCGTAGGGTCCCCGGTTACACTTCAGTATGTTTTACCTTCCTTCAAGCTGGAAATAAAAAAGGGCTTGTCATGTAAAGGCTAAATCCAAGAAGCAAGAAATAAGAAACCAGTTCTAAACCATGGGAAACAACATCAAGGAGGACTCCCTTTTTTTTAAGCCCCATAAAAAGACCCGTATTGCCAAAATAGGCCAGATATCCCGCAAGGGAGATAACCAGGCCCATCCCTATAGACATAGCAATAACACCTACTACTCCAAGCCACACCAGATCTCCGTATAAGGAGAATAAGAGGAGCATCATGGCCCCAGGACAGGGGACAAGACTGGTAATAAAAAGAAGGATGTACACCTCTCTGGTGAGGGCCTGTTTACTGGGTGTCCCTGTGCCAGGAAGGGAGCTCCCTTCGGGGAGGGCCGTTTCCTGAGGTTTGTTTTTCCCAAAGAGCTCTTTAAAAAGGCTCCACCCCCGGTAACCGATAAGAAGAATTGCAATAAAACCAAGGAGCAAGAAGGTTCCCAAATCCAGGTATTCCCGAAGTTGTTCCGCATCTCCCAGAGAAATAATGGTTCCCCGGAGGATGGAAAGGCCAAGTACAATGAGAATTCCCATACCCGCATGGACCATGCTGGATACGAAGCCCGCAATAAGGGGTTCCCAGGGCTTTGCGGGCTTCCCTAAAAAAAGGGAGAAGACCACTGTCTTGCGGTGTCCTGGGCCCGCGGCGTGGAGTATGCCGTAAATAAAGGCCGCCCCTATAATGGCGAGTACCGTGAAAAGGTGGGGCTGTTCATGAAAAGCATTGAGAGCGGCCGCAATCTGCTCCCGGAGGCTAAGCTGGGTATTCACCAGGGGGCCAGTCCCCTGGGCTGAACGAACGAGGGGAGCCCTATCCTGGGGAGATGACACAAAGGGATTGGCCAGGAGTGCCGAAGGGTCGACAAAAAATAGCATCCAGGCAAGGAACGTCAATGTTCCTCCTATTCTTCGTTGGAATGGGGCCTTCGAGTTTCCCTGGGAGGAGTGAAAAGCTCGCATAGATGCTTCCTTTCTCTATTTTTCTGTAACCTATTCCCACCGGATGGTTATTTCTTCAGGATAGGCCGTTTCAAGGCCCTTTTCCCATTTCTGGTATACCCGAAAATCATTAGCCGCCCCCCGGGGATTATAGTAGATGGGGTATTTTTTATTCACCGCCCGTTGGGGGCTGGGGCCCTCTGGGGCGGGAGGCAACCCATTCCCCGCCTTATCAATACACCGGATTCCACCTTCCGCATACTGGACGGCGCAGTAAAAGGTGCTGTCGAAAACGGAAATACTGAAGTCGGTTTCCAGGTCTAAAGAAGAAAGGGGTACAAAAAAACGGTATGCTAAGCGCCCCTGTCTCTGAAGGGCCTGGAATTGTTCCACCCCTTTAGGGTTGGAACGGACATCCCCTTTTCGTATATAGATGAAGTAGCCGTAATTCTTAAGATTACTAAAGGCGCCCTGAAAGACCCGACTGTTTTCTCGCTCATCAAAGCGACCGTCCCGGTTTGTGTCATATTCACCAATGATGGCGACACTGAACATGGAATCAAAGGTCCAATCCATCCATACGCCGACACATTGTTTTCCCTCGAATACAAAATCGAGCCGGGCTTCTAAGGCCATGTGGGGATGGGCCATGGCAACAGATGGTTGGAAAAGACGATACAAGAAAAAACACCACAGGAGTAGGTATCCCTTTTGAAGGGGCTGTATTCTTTTCATAGTTTTGGTATACCCTATCGACACCTTGATAAACAAGCCGGTCCTGGATAAGTAACAGATCCTGCAGAATAAAAGCAAAGACGAGAAAGACTGGCGCTTCTAAAAATTAAAAAGAACCGTACTAAGAAGGAGGAGCCTACTATGACGGAGGGCGGAAAAGAGATAATTGTGCCAAAGAAGGGGGCCCGTCCTATTGGGCCCTATTCGCCAGCGGTGCGTGTTTCAGGGGGATTGGTCTTTTTCTCTGGTCAGATTCCTATCGACCCTGAAACGGGGGGCCTGGTGGGGCCTGATATCCAGAGCCAGACGCGGCGGTGTCTTGAAAACCTGCAGATTCTTCTTGAGGCCGCGGGGTTGAATTGTACCCATGTGGTAAAAACCACGGTGTACCTTGTGGATATGACGGATTTTTCAGCTATGAATGAGGTATATGCTACCTTCTTTCCCCAAGATCCACCGGCTCGAACCACCGTGGCCGTAGCGGCCCTCCCCCGCGGGGCCCGTATCGAGATAGAGGCTATCGCCATGGGGTAGCCTAAAAACCCCGATTATCCCAGCGGGTTTTTTAGCTTAAAATGGGGAATCTTTGTAAAACGATAAATAAAAAGAAGGGGCCTTTTCTTGCCCCTTCCTTCCGTGCTAACGCTGCATGGTCCTAGAACTGCCCGCCCCCAAGGCTCGCCTTTATACTCAACGTAATGGCAGGCCCACCGGGGAACACCACGTATTCTCCTTTCTTGCCACTTCCCCAGAGATAGGCAGTACACCAGTAGAAGGTAGGCTGTAGGCTGAACGTAATATAGTTCATCAATGTATAGGAAAGGCTGGGTACCACAAAACCAGAGAGGTCCGACAGGTTTGCGAGCACCAGAATGCTGGCATTCCAATTCTTGATAAATAGATCTTGCTTGCTGAGGGAAAGGGCCCCATAGTGTTGGCCCGATTGATACAGCAAAGATGCAAGATAGGCCGAGGAAGCGCTGTTTCCCAACAAAGAAAGGAGTGCATCTGCTTCTTCGAGCAGCCTTTCCCGTTCCGAGGTGGTATAGCCTTCTCCGTTGTAGTAATACTGACCGATGAGCGTAAGCTTCTCCAGGCTGTTCGTGTACATAAAACCCGTTGTCCCTGAGATAAAGAGCCGGTCCTTGTAGGTGGTAGTAGTAAAAGGTGCGGCAGGGTTTGCCGTGATGGCGGTGACAAATTTCTTGTCACTCCCCCAACTTCCCACAAGTTCTCCAAAGAGGGCCACCTTCCCAATGGAGCCAGTGGCGGTCATCATAAGGCGGGGAGAGCTGTCTTTCTGGTAGTAGCCTCCCAGTCCCACCTCCCAGGCTCCCAGGACCTGTTCGTATTTTGCCGCCATGGCCAGATCCTGGGGCTGCAGGGTATCGGCGGAGAGGTCTGCGGGAATAAGGGCATAGAGCCACAGGTTGTTACTGGTCTGGGGAATGGGGATGTGGAGCCTGAGACTCACGGGGCCTTCCCGCTGGGCAGTGGGATTCAGCACATCGATAGGGCTCAGGTTGATGATATCCGCGGGACTAAAGAAGTATCCCACCCCCCATTTTACCGTATGTTTCCCAAAACGGAAGAAAAATTGATCCTGATAGGAAAAATCGGTGAAAAGTTCAAAGATCCGCACATTGGGGGTGGTAACTGTTGTGGAAGTGGTGGTAACCGTTGGACCCGGACTTGCTTGATAGGCGGCGGCGGTAAGGACCTGCTGGCTTTGTTCAAAGGGCCAACCTACTTTAAAAGAGCCATAGATGCGGAGGTCCTCCTGGGGCCGGCCATCAAAGAAGATTCGGGCCGAAAGGTCCGGAGCTAATGCGGTGTTTTCTGGTTTTTCCAGGCTGGAAGAGCCGTCCCACAGGTTTTTCCAGGTCCAGCTTGCCGTAAGGGTGGGGCTAAAGGAGCCACCAAGACGGGTACTCTCAGTTTTTAGGAAAAATTGAACCCCCGTAGTTTGCGAATCCTGGACTTTTTCAATACCGGTGTCGGTACTCAGTTCCTCGCCGCTTTCTCCAAAGAGGGCGCTCTCATCAGTAACGATGGAGTTTTCCTGGGCATAGGAAGAAAAGAGAGTCCCGAGGAGAAAGACTGCTCCAACAAGAAGTAAAAAAAAGGATCCGCGGGGCTGATGGCTCCAAGAAGGGTATCGTTTGAGAGCTTGAGTCTGGGGCCTCCTCTGTTGAAGAAGCGTACCTGGTGATTCTTTTTGTGTAAAAGAATACACAATCTTTTGGTTTTTATAGTTTTTCATGTTAGTTCACCTGTTCGAGGAATGCTTTGGTAAAGACCTTGTCCGGTAGGGGAGCAAGGGACATTTCGGTCATGGTAAGCTGGCTCTTTTCGCCCTTGTTTATTTCATCGACAATAAGCATCTGGGAGGGGAAGAATTTTCCTTTCCCCAGATCCGCCCATTTAGGATACAGGCTTGTCCGCATGAGCCGGCCATTTACCGAAAGGTCTTCCTGTTTAAGGAGCAGAATAGGGTCCTTACGAACATAGAGACGCACCATATCGTAACTTACGTTGTTGTGCTTAGCTTTGAGTTCGATAATCCACACCGGGAATTTCCCGAGCATACCTTCGCTCGTTTTCTGAATGGTGTAATCGTCCAGAATAGAACGCTGGGTAAAGTCGGAGTTTCGGGCCTCCGAATCACCTATGACGTCTTTAAGGCTCGAAAAGCTGAATTTACGGCTTACGGGGTCGTAGAACCAGAAATTATCCCCCTCCTGGAGGTACCCCTGTCCTTTCTGGGCTTCCGGCAGTTGGATAAGCAGGGTGAACTGTTTTTTTGCATCCCGGCGGAACATACGCACCTGGGTTACCGATTGTTTTTCATTTGGTTTTTCAGTGACGATGGTAAAGACCGCCGTAAAATCCTGGCCGGAAAAGTCGCTAATGGTATCAAGCTGTCGAAGGATCGCTTCAAAATCTACACCCTGAACCTGGGCCCATACGGTGGTTCCCGCGCCCAGGATGCTCGCGGTTATGAGTATTAAAGATATGAATCGTTTCATTAGTTTACTCCTCTGCAAAAAATAATTTTATCCTTTCTAAGTGCCGAAAAGGGCCGCTGGGCCCGAAGATACCTCTTTGACGGGCAAGGGGCCCGAGGATTCCCCTTTGATGAGCAGGGGCCCTTGGTGAGAGGGGCCCCTCTGTTAATTCATTGCTCCCCATGCGCACTATCTCATTTAGTGGTTCGCAGTGCCCGGGCTGGTTCTAATTTTGAGGCTTTGCGGGCAGGGAAGTACACTGAAAGCAGCGTCAGCAGGGCAATGAGCATATAGTGCAGGAGCATCTCTCCCCAGGGTACCACGAATGATATGTGGCCATTTTTCAGAAAAAGGGAGAAGACCGTATCGGTACCAAAGGAAAAAAGGGAAAGGATGTTCAGGATGACAAAGGCCGCTACCCAGCCACCGATGGTTCCAAAGGCGGAAAGGAACAGGGCTTCCAGGAGAAAGAGGTTCCGAATCCCCCTTCGCTGTATTCCCAGGGCTCGCATGGTACCAATTTCCCGGATTCGTTCGTACATGATCATCCGGAAGGTATTGGTGAGCCCCACCATGATGATAAAGAAGAGCACCAGGAGAATCCCCAGGCTGACGCTCTTAAGGATTGACACAATCTGGTCAATCTGGGAAATGATGTCATTAATGGTAAAGACCCTGAATTTTGTGCCCTCCCAGGTTTCGGTCTTTGCAAGCTGTTTAATCTTTGCATAGCGGGACATGAATGGCTGCGTGGTTTGTTGCGGGGAGGTTATATCAGTAGTGGTTGCTTCTGGTGCGGCCTTCCCCTCCTGGGTGGCGGGATTCGGCGAAGCCTGAATACGCTCGGTGGTTTGTTGGGGGAGCTCAAAGACAGGGGCATGCTGCTTCAGGGCCTTCTGTAAGCGCTGGGCGATGGTTTCTGTTTTACTGATATCAGAGACAAAGTAACCAAAAAGCTGATACTCATTGGGTGTAATATTGAGGAGTTCGTTGAGGTACCGCCGATGGGTGTAGGCCAGCATGGAACTAAAGAGCCCCATATCCTGCATAATGCCGGCCACCACAAATTCGCCTACATTGTTTTGGCCCGTAACGGTTTTTAGTTGGGCCAGGAGGCGGTCCCCGACTTCTACCTTGAGTTTCTTGGCTATCCCTTCACTTAAGATAAGGGCGTTAGGGGCCTGTAGGTTTTCCTTAGCCCCCTGTTTAAAGACAAGCCGCTCTTGGAGGAGTACTTCTTCTTCGAAGTTCACCCCGTACACACTCTGGGTGGTGCGGGTGCCCTCAAAGATAAGGGTGATCATAGCGGCGGAACGCCGGGTGATGTTCCGGGTATCGAGACCCGCATCTTTAATAGCCGCAAGGATTGCCGAATCATCCCGGATGATTTCCGCTGTTTTGCCCCGTTCGTTTTTTTCAACCCCCTCTACAAACACATGGCCGGAAAAAAACTGGGCCAGGTTTGCGCTCACGTTGGTTTGAAAAGAACCGGCAATACTGTTGATAATGGTGACAATCATGATGCCAAAGCCAATGGCAAGGCCAAGTAAAATACTTCGTTTCTTTTGCCTGCTTAAATTTCGCAGGGCGATACGGATAAGGGTTTCCATAGGGCGCTCCTATTCATCTTTCATGGCGGCAACAGGGGGAATCCGAAGGGCCACCGATACGGGATACAGATGGGCCAGGTAGCCAACACCAAAAATCATGATAAGGGTGGAAATAAACGAAGAAAGGCGGGGTTGTAAGAAAAGATAATCGCCCCCGAAAAGCACATACACAAAGTCATTGGCGGCGGGAATGTGGAGCAGGTTCAGAATGAGGGTAATCAAGAGGGCTAAGGCCGAACCAATGGCCCCAAAGAAGAGGGAAAGGGTAAGGGTTTCTGCCAGAAAGAGCCGGCGGATAAAGCCTTTTTCGGCTCCCAAAGCCCGCATGGTACCGATTTCACCGGTCCGTTCTATCACCGAAATAACCAGGGTATTCATCATAATGATGATGGCCACCACTGCCACGATGATGAGGGCGATGGTAAATATGGTTCGCAGGATGTCCGCGAAACGGCCTGCCGAGCCAGCGGCTCCCTTCCAATCGGTGATGTTAGCCTGAACACCTGTGCCAGCAAACCATTGGGTATAATCGGTGATGACTGCTTGGGCCTGGCTCGAATCTCGAAGCCGAATAAGGATAAAGTTCCATGCCCCCGTATCGGCCGTATTGGCCAGGTCCCGGGCGCTGGTGTCTTTAAAGATTTTCTGGACCTGTTCCAGGGAAAAGCTGTTCTTCTGAACCGTTTCCTGCTGAACGATGTCGGCATCCCCAAAGAGATCTTCCTCTGAAGTGGTGGAAAGGAGGGCGGTCTCCCGGCTACCGAGTTGAATCCGCTCGTCTACCCCGAGGGTAAGACCTGCCAGCACCCGCACCACATCAATGTCGGCATACATAAAGGGAGCTTCACCAGTTCGGTCATTCCGTTCGAAAAGGCCGGTAATGGTGAGTTCCCGGATCTTGAAGCCACTTGAGGAATAGCCCGTCACTAAGAGTGTATCCCCCACGGCGAAGTCCTTTTTGTATTTCTTGCGAAGTTTTTCTAGTTGTTGGGGACTGAGAAGGAGACCCCCGCTCCCGCGCTCGGGAGCCTGGCCTTCGATAATCTTAATAGAGGGAAACATAGAAAAGTAGGTTTTTGCATCGATGCCAAAGAGGATGCCAAAGATGGTGTTCTCAGAGTCCTCTTCAATATTTTCTGCCTCTTCCAGGTCCGCCGCAAGGATGCCATAACTAACGGCCATGCTGGTATATGAAGCGACCCGAGGATCTTCTGCAAGATGGGCGATGATCTTTTCATACTGCGGAATGGATGGAACCCTGGTTTCTGCATCCAGCGAGAAGGATTCAATCCCAAAAATGGAAACCGCGTCTTTTGAGGGACCATGGATCATGAGGTCCCCCGTAAAATTTTCGATGTAGCTTTTCCGGATACCCGCGGCAGCCGCATCCATCATGGCATTCCCGATGACGATGATGATGACCCCCAGGGCGATGAGAATGCCAATGATAAAGCTTTTGGCTTTATGCTGCCAGATATTCCGAAAGGCGATACGTAGAAGAACCGCCATACCTTACCTCCCCATCCCCTGACTCGTAGGGGAACCCAGCGCCTCCTCTTTACCTTTATTCACCTTCGAGGCTTCGCTGGGCTGCGAAGCGGAGACCAATTCTTTTTCTCCATTTTTTCGGTAGTTTTCTATTACCATCCCATCCCGTAGTCGAATCACGTGATCGGCGATTTCCACAATTTTTTGATCATGGGTGGAAAAAATAAAGGTAGTTTGCAATTCCCGGTTTATTTTTTTCATCAGTTCGATGATCTGTTCGCCCGTGGCGGAATCCAAATTCGCCGTTGGCTCATCGGCCAGGACGATGGCGGGTTTACAGACCAGGGCCCGGGCAATGGCTACCCGCTGCCGTTGTCCACCGGATAATTCGTTGGATTTGTGGTGCCGCCATTGTTCGAGCCCCACTTCTTTGATAAGGAAATCGATCCATTCTTTTTTTTCGTTTTTTGACATGCTTTGCTTGCCTAAAAGGAGGGGAAATTCGATGTTTTCATACACGTTCAATACGGGGATTAAATTGAAGGACTGAAAAATAAACCCAATCGTATCGTGGCGAAGTCGGGTTAGTTCCCGGTCCTTAAGGCCCGATACGGGTTTCCCTTCGATGTATACTTCTCCCGCCGTGGGTGTGTCGATAAGCCCGATCATATTCAGGATGGTGCTCTTTCCTGAACCGCTTGGACCGGCAATGGAGATAAAGTCTCCCTTTTCAATCTTAAAACTGACCCCTTTTACCGCTTCTACCTCCACTTTCCCCAGGGGGTAGACCTTCCGCACGTTTTCTAGTTCTACGATGGTCATACATGCTCCTTGCATGATGGTGTAACCGGGCCCATACGGCGCCCGGGGGTAAACCTCTATAGGTGAATATACTGATAAAAATCCTCCATATCAAAAGGATTCATAAAAAAGAAGGGGGCTTTTCCTAAGGTTCCTCTGTTTCGCTCTTTTGTTGTTCCCCTTGAGAAATTTCATCCTTTTCTGGGAGCCGGGGGAAGTTCTTTTTCCGTCGCTGCCGGACGCATTCGGTAAGAAGATATTCTATTTGTCCGTTAATAGAACGAAACTCGTCTTCTGCCCAGGCGGCCAGTTCTTCCCACAGGGCAGGGGAGATACGGAGGATAATCTGTTTCTTTTTGTCGTCCTTTTCTGCCATAGCTTCCTGCCTCTTACGCTTCAATCGTATCTCAGCCTCTCTGGCGAGCCCGGTTTTGTCTTTAACGAAACTGCCGCACAGGTGTTTTTACCATGTCCCTGGCCATGCCCCCTGGTGTGCTATCCCATCACCATCGCCGCGCCCACATCTCTGGCACTCCTTCCTCAGGGGGGCTGATGTCCCTTTCCCCCGGGGCCTGGCCAATGATTTGAATATCCCCTCGTACCGGGTACCCTAGTACAGGGTTCCCGTGTTGACTACCGGCTGGGCCTCCCGGTTGGCACAGAGCACTACCAGGAGGTTGCTTACCATGGCGGCCTTCCGTTCTTCATCCAGGTTGATGATTTGTCGCTGGCTTAGCTTTTCCAGGGCCATTTCTACCATGCCCACCGCCCCTTCCACAATAAGCTGGCGGGCGGCAACCACCGCGGTCGCCTGCTGTTTTTGGAGCATCGCCGTGGCAATTTCTGGGGCATAGGAAAGGTGGGTAATCCGGGCTTCGATAATCTCCAGGCCCGCGATGTCTACCTTTTGTTGTATTTCCGCTTTAAGGCGCTCTGCGATTTCCTGACTGCTGCCCCGCAGGGATTTTTCGTTCTCCTCATCGGGTGAATCATAGGGATACAGCCGGACGATATTCCGCAGGGCCGAATCGCACTGAATGGAAAGGTACTCTACGTAGTTATCCACGTTAAAGACCGCCTTTGCCGTGTCTATGACCCGCCAGACCACCACAATCCCGATAATGATAGGATTACCGAGGGCGTCGTTGATTTTTTGTTTTTCGTTATCCAGGGTAAGGACCTTAAGGGATATTCTTTTGTTTACCCCTTCTCCTCGGCCGGGGGTAGTTTTTTCAAGGGGCACCTGGGCGGTAGAGGGTTTTACAGGGACGGGGGCCACGGCTTGCACAAAGGGGGTAACCCAGAAAAAGCCCGGACCTTTAAGGGTCCCATAATATTTCCCAAATAGGGTAAGAACGAGGGCTTCGTTGGGTTTAAGAATCCGAAGCCCCGTAAACACCAGGGGCCCCAGGATAAAACCGTAGAGGCCGCCGAGGCTCATCATCAGAATAGCCTGTAGAGTAAGCTGTTTATCGGCCTGTATGGAACCATAAATGAAAAGCGCCACGGTGCCTGCGGTAAGGGTAATGTTTCCGATGAGCATGGGCATTCCCGCCCAATAGGGGGCAGGGCGTTCCTCGTTCTGACCTGACGTACGCATGGGTTCCTCCTTCTTTCCCCATGAGGGATTCTGATTAAGATAGTAGTGTGATATCATTTTGATATCACTAAGATATATAATAAGGCAACCGTTGATTTTGTCAAGGGGAAAAGTGGAAGTATAGGGCACCCGCTGCTATAACCGTATCACCTACTAGGACTGTATTTTCGCAAAATAAAAAGGTTCTTGGCTTGGTGATATCCGCTGCCATAACCATCTCTTTACAAAATAAAGAGGTGAGCTTGGCTTACTGGTAGCGGTTCCTTTGAAAAAAGGTCCTTTGGAGTATGGAGCTTGAAGGGTCTGCAAGGAGATATCAAAAATTGTTGTCTGGTAACTTTATAAAAGGATCTCCTACGACCGAAGGACTGAACAAAGGTCACGACTTTTTACGAGCCGCTAAAGGCTATAATTTCCGGGGGAATCGCCGTAAGATCCAGTACCTTGTGGGCCGCCCCTAGCTCTACCGCAGCCCGAGGCATACCCCAGACGATGGAACTGGCCTCGTCCTGGGCAAGGGTCCGGGCCCCCGATTCTTTCATAGCCAGAAGCCCCGCTGCTCCATCCCGTCCCATGCCCGTAAGCAGAATTCCCAGGGCATTTTTCCCCACCTCCTGGGCCACCGAATAAAAAAGGGGATCCACCGCGGGCCGCTGATAGTGGACCCGTTCTTTTTGGTTTAGGTGAATGAAAAGGGATGCCCCCTTGCGGCGGATCTCCATGTGGTAGCCCCCGGGGGCGACGTAGGCCGTTCCTGCTTCTATAAGCTCCTCATCTTCTGCTTCTTTTACCTGGAGGGCGCTGATTTCGTTAAGGCGCTGAGCAAACTGGCGGGTAAAGTTTGCAGGCATGTGTTGCACCACCAACAGGGGCGGCAGGTGGGCCGGAAGTTGCCGGAATATGCTTTCTAGAGCAACCGTTCCCCCGGTGGAGGCCCCAATAGCAATGAGTTTTTCGGTGGTGGTAACCTGGGTAAGATGGGAGCGGCTCGGTGTCCCCGCTGTACCGGTGGAGCTTCCCGAGCTCTTCCCCGCAACCGGGGAAGAGCCGGGTAGTTTGGTTATCTGTGCAATATCCTGCGGAGGAAAGGAGGAATACGGCGGTGCTGGATGCCTGGACCTATCCTGAAGGGGCCCCGCAACAACGGATCGTATTTTATTGATAAACTGTTCCCCTTCTTCGTAGGCGGCCCGGATTTTTTGCAGCACCTCTTCTTTTACTTCTTCAATGGTAATGCTCCCTCCGGGTTTGTTGACCACATCAAAGGCTCCCAGTTGGAGGGCCTTGATTGCCGCATACGGATCATGGGTTGTTACGGAACTTACAATAATAACGGGTAGGGGAAAGTAGTGCATGAGCCGCTCAAGAAAGGTAAGCCCATCCATCCGGGGCATTTCGATATCCAGGGTAATCACATCGGGTTTAAGCTGTACTATCTTATCCCGGGCCACGAAGGGATCTGGAGCGGTGCCCACCAGTTCCATATCGGGAACCCCTTCTATCGCTCGGGATAACACATCCCGAACAATAGCAGAATCATCGACAATCAGAACCCTTATTTTCCCCATCACTGTATCTTTTTGCTCTCCCCAAAATTTTAAAAATCAGGATTATAAAGATCATCCATATCGATTTCATACAAATTATGAACAACAATCTTGTTGTTCAGGGTATTAAAAAAGACCCGTCTACCGCTTTCTCCACCAGTGTAGCGGGCAATGATCCGAATCTTTTCTTTTCTTAAAAGAGTTTCGGCGATTTCCACATTTTTATCACCTATAAAAAAGATTTCCCGTTCGTCAAAAACGATAAAGGCCCCGCCGACAATGGTGGCAACAAGATTTTCTCGACAGGATCCATGCTTTATTAAAAATCGATTCAACAGAACCTTAATAGCGATATCTCCATACTTAGTGCTTCGGTGCATATCCGATGGGGCTACTGGTAAAAGGTAGTGACACATGGCGCCCCATCGATGTACGGTGTCATACAGACAGACCGCGACACATGATCCGAGGACCGTTTTAAGGATTGCCGGTCGTTTGGTGAATATGAGTTCTCCCGGATTCAAAAAATATTCGGTCAATCGTTCTGGTTGAAAATTAAAACAAATCGCTTTTTCCTGGGATGCATAGGTTATCATGGGGTATTCCCTCCTTTGCGGTAAATGGAATAATTAAGGGGCTGAAAATTATGGTGTAATCCAACAAGACTTTCTGATAAACCTAATACCAGGTACCCCTTGTTTTTTAAAACGTCATACATTTTTTCTAAGATCTGTTCTTTCTCCTGAGCGTTAAAATAGATAAGAACATTTCTAAGAAAGATTACATCGAATTGCCGGGAGAAGGGGAAGATATCCATCAAGTTGAGTTCCCGTATTACTACAAGGGAACGAACAAAATCCTGTACGGAAAATTCCTTTGTTTTTTTGTTAAACTGAAAATAGCGACGAATTTGAGAATCCGATAATTCGCCGTGCAAACTCGAATAGTGATAGGTTGCTTCTTTTGCTTTTTTCAGTACCCTTTCTGATATGTCGGTAGCAAGAATACGAATATCCTTTTCTGGATATGCATACCCTGCTTCAAGACAGGTAATTGCCATACTATAGGCTTCTTCTCCTGAAGAACAGCCGGCACTCCACAGCCGGATATAGCTTTGCCCAGAGCCATAGGTTTTAAGGTAATACTCAAGAAAACGGAAATGCACTTTTTCTCGAAAAAAATAGGTGTAATTGGTGGTAAGACTATTAATGACAATCCGTTCAAGCTGGGGGTCCTTTTTTTGCTCCAGGGCCCGGTACAAATCAGAGAAAGACTTGTACGGTTTATCTTCCCCGATGTACCGTTGCAACCGATATTCCACCAGGTACTTCTTGTTATCCCGGATAGTAATTCCCGTATGGTAATACAAATAATTCTGGAATCCTTTAAAAAGTTCATCCGTTAATTCAGAGGATCTACGCATATTTCCTACTGGCCCTGGGTAGTTCACCTTAAAAGTCCTTAAAATCTTCCAGAGGAATCACCTTCTCAGGGCTAATCCGTTCCACCTCATCGGTTTCCTTTCCATTTCCTGAACCATGGCCTTCGTGGTGAACACTTTCTAGTTCTTCGTGAATGGTTCTTGTAAGGTTCTGGGCCGATTTGTTCCTCTGGGTATTCCCGTTAGCCCCTATGCGAGATAGGGATTTTTTCTCCCTTTTCCCCTGGGGCTCTTCTGTTTCACCCCCCTCCTTTTGTTGTTTTTTGCTCCCATTGGTAATCCGGTTCAGGGTATCCACAATACTCCGCAATTGTTCTACCTGAGAAAGGAGTTCTTCCCCTGCCGAGGCGGTTTCTTCGCTGGAAGCGGCGGTTTGCTGGACCACCGTATTTACCTGGCTAATGGCCTTGGTTACCTGGCTGGCTCCCTTACTCTGTTCTTTAAAGGCCCGGTTAATTTCGTCGAGCAGGATGTTTACTTTATTTGCGGCCTCGCTTACTTTCTTTACATCCGTGGTCACTTCCTGGGTCCGCTGGGTTCCTTTTTCAATGTTTGAAACCACGGTTTCGATAAGTTCGCTGGTTTCGCTGGAGGCTTCGGCGCTTTTCTGCGCCAGGGCCTT
This sequence comes from Treponema sp. J25, assembly GCF_004343725.1. NCBI lineage: Bacteria > Pseudomonadati > Spirochaetota > Spirochaetia > Treponematales > Treponemataceae > Treponema > Treponema sp. J25. Next base: position 111,184 of record NZ_PTQW01000014.1, on the reverse strand, counting down.
TACCTGGTCTGCCACCACCGCGAAACCCCGACCCGCCTCACCGGCCCGGGCGGCCTCTACCGCCGCGTTCAAGGCGAGGATAGAGGTCTGGAAAGCAATGTCGTCGATAACCTTGTTAATCTTAACCACCTTGCGACTGTTTTCGCTGATTTCCTGCATCATGGTAAGGAGTTCTTCGGTGCGGGTGCTGCTTGCGGCGGCGGCACTGGCGGTTTCTTTCATGAGGAGTTCCGCTTCGTTTACGCTCTTGGTGTTGCTTTCAATGATGGACTGCAGTTCTTCCATGCTACTGGTGATTTCTTCCACGGAACTTGCCAGTTCGCTTGCCCCACTTGAAAGTTCCTGGCTGGCCGACGCAATCTGGTTCGCCGCTCCTTCCAGATTGTCGCTCGAAAGGGTAAGTTCCCGGCTACTCTTGTTCATGGGACGGCTAATGGAGTTGGTGATAAGAAGGCCAAGGGTAATAGCCAGGAGTACGCCAGTGACTAGAGCTACTTGAATGATGAGAATGAGTCTCTCGGAAAGAGAGATGCTCTGGCTAACCCGTTCTTTCCCATAATAGGTCTTTATATATTCAAGAAGTTTATTTGCCGCGGTTATCATAGCATCAAAGGCTTCTCGGTTAGACCCCGATAGGGCCCGCTGATTTATGTCCTGTATAAGCCGGTCCCGGGCGGCCCCCTGATCCATCTGTAACAACTTTTTGGCATCTTCGATGATCGCGTTGTTTTCTTTTGCAGAGGCTTCTATTTTTTGTAGCATATCTCGGTAAAGATTTTCTTCTTGCGGTGTCTTGGAAGCTTTTTCGTATTCTGCCAGAGCGGCTCGGTATTCGGTGCGGGCTTTTTCAATGTTGTCAAATTGGCGCTGGATATCTTCTTGTGTTGCATAAGGGGAGCAGAGGGTGCGAATGGCTACTTTAATGCGTTCCATCCGGACCACGATGGTTTCTATATTTACGATAGAAGGAATGGAAATTTCTCCCATAGTATGGATTTCTTTTCCCAATCCTTCCAGGCCAAGCCATCCTATGCTTCCTATGATGGCGGCAATAAGTATAACCAGGCCGTAGCCAAATAATATTTTTACCCGTAAACTGAGTTTCCCAAACATCCTTTTCCTCCTTATCCAGCCTTCTCGGTTAGGTTTTGTTGCAATTCTACTACCTCGTCGGTAGAAAGAATTGCATCCAGATTCAGTATCATCACCATCCGGTCATTTAATTGGGCGATTCCCTGCAAATATTTGCTTTTGAACTTAAAGCCGATCTCAGGCGTCCGGTTGATGAGATCCTCTGGAATATCTACCACCTCCTGGACCGCATCAACGGCGATACCAATGTGACTTACCTCCCGGGTGCCCAGAATTTCTACAATGATAAATACGGTGCGATCCGTGTAGGCCTTTTCGGGAAGATTAAATTTTAGACGCATATCAATTACGGGGATAATGCGACCCCGCAGATTGATCACCCCCTTTAAAAACTGGCTTGTTTCATGAAGAGGGGTGATGGGGGTGTACCGAATAACCTCCTGCACTTTCCCAATAGGGATACCATAGCGTTCTTTTTCTATGGTAAACAGGAGATATTTATTGGTTGTTCCTGCCATACCGCATGCTCCTTTAAGATTTTACGTACATTTCTACTACCCGGATGAATTTGTCCCCCTGGAAGGGTTTGATAATCCACCCGGTAGCGCCCCGTTCTCGGGCAGCCATCATCTTGGCCTTGTCAGTTTCAGTGGTCAGCATGATGATAGGGGTGGTGGTATCGAACTTGCGCACCTCTTCTACAAGCTGGATACCATCCATCCGGGGCATGTTTACATCGAAGACAAAAAGGGCTATTTCATTCTGGTGGGCCTTTGCTTTTTCCAGGGCATCCTGCCCATCTATGGCGGTGATGATGTTTTCATAGTGATAAAGCCGGAGGGTCTGTTCTACAATACTCCGGATCACGTCTGAATCATCTGCAATAAGAATAGCCTTTTTCATGGGACCTCCTTGCTATTTTAGGGCTTCCAAAAAACCCTGCATGTCGACCACAAAACCGATACTTCCATCTCCAAAGATGGTTCCGCCTGAGAAAAAACGACAATCCTTAAGAATATTCTGACTGATACTTTTTATGACGATTTCCTGTTTGCCGATAAGTTCATCTACTACCACGCAGTAATGGGAGTGATCAAAATTGAATATAAGGGTGAGAAGCTGTTCTTTACTGTTCTTTTGGGGCTCCCGGAATACCCGATGGGAAAAGATAACCGGCATATGAATCCCCCGGTGGAATATCATGGCTTCCTCTTTGTTTTCGCTCAGATACAGTTCCTCTGGTGGTACCACCTTGATTTCTTCTATTGACGAGAAGGGGAACACATACTTATTGTCTCCCACCCGGGTAACAAAGCCTTCGATGATTGCCAGCGTGAGGGGCAGTTTTATGGTAAAACAGGTTCCCTTCCCCATTTCAGAGTGGACCTCCACCCGGCCATGGATGCTATCCAGATTCTTTTTAACCACATCAAGGCCGACCCCACGGCCTGATACACTGGTCACCTGGTCGGCGGTGGAAAACCCTGGAAGGAATAGCAGGTTGTAAATGTCCCGTTCACTTAGTGTTGCGGTGTCTTCTTTTTTAATGATCCCTTTTTCTACCGCCTTTTGGAGTACCCGCTCAGGATCAATACCCTGTCCATCATCCTGAACGATGATTTCGATACCGCTTCCCTTGTGTTCAGCGGACAGGATAATTTTCCCTAAACGATTTTTCCCTCGCTCTTCCCGGGTTTTACCATCTTCGATGCCGTGGTCGATAGAGTTGCGAATCAGATGCAGGAGGGGGTCGTAGATGGTTTCGATGACATTACGATCGAGTTCGGTGTCTTCTCCCCGCACTTCAAGATAGACATTTTTCCCCAGTTCCTCTGCGGTATTACGGGCAACAACCCGTAATTTATTAAAGATCTCTGCAATAGGCACCATTCCCATGGAAAGAACCAGGTTTTTAATGGTGGTAGTGATGGTTTCAAGCTGGCTGATGCTTCGTTCTGCCGTTTCGGTTAGATGGAGTTGCCGTAATTCCTGTTTAAGCATCGACTGGTTAATGACCAGCTCTCCAACAATATCGATAAGGGTATTAAGTTTTTCGTTGGAAACTTTAACGATGGCGCTTCTTTTAAGACGGTTTGCAATATCACTCTGTTTTTTAAGGGCCGCCACTACATCTTCTGGTCGGGCGGCTTGTTCTTCTATTATGATTTCGCCTAGTTTTTTCTCGCTACTCTCCTGTTTTTTAAGGATTTCCTTAAGGATGGCAGGCGCAATTTTCCCTTCCTCTTCCAGAATTTCTCCAATTTTTTTGTATCGATATTCTTCTTTTATCTTTTTAAGAAGTCTGATGTAGGGATAGATATTGACCATCCTGAAGGATGAGACCATAGAACGATTTTGATATTCATGGGCGGCCATGATGTCTAACAGGTTTTTAAGCAGTTCCATCCCAAAGAAGATGATGTCGATGAGTTCCTTTGTAAGGATAAGTTTCCCATCCCGCACGATGGCTAAAAGGTCTTCGATGCTATGAGCGGTTTCTTCGATGTTTTTTAATCCTAAAAAGGCACTGGATCCCTTAATAGTATGAAAATTACGGAAAATTGTGTGTAACAGTTCTTTGTTGGTCCCATCGTACTCTAATTCCACCAGCGTAGCCTGGGCTTCTTCCAGGTGTTCCTGGGCTTCAGTATGAAACTGTTCAAGTAATTTGCGATCTTCGATGATGGCATCAAAGTAATTGGTAGGGTAGGATGGTTCTCCATGTCTCACGGGTTTTTCTTCTGTCCTGAATGATGGGGCTGTTGACGGTGGTGTGTTTGTCTTTTCGATTTCTGGGGTTGTGCTCGCTTTTTCGGAAAAACCGTTAAGAATCCCTCCTTCCCCTGGCGTAGGAACATGACCGTTGCCTTTTTCTGTTCTGGAAGATTGAGTAGTACGGAATAGTTTCTCATATTTACGAATAAGAGGTTCCTGGGTACGAATGCGCTCCCCATAGGATTTTCCTGAGATTCGGCCGGTAATAAAAAGCTCAAGCCCCTCTACCAGTTCTTGTAATAATCTGAGGGCTTCTTCTTCATAGCTGGGTTGTGCCAGGGCCCATGCCAGGGGACGCATGTGGGCCACAAGACTATGGAGCTTTTCGAGGGATTTCTTTCCCTCTAAAAACGTACATAGCTGCCCAATTCTATCCTGGATATCCGCGGCGCCTAAAAGATCTCCCTGTTCATAGCTAGAAAGAGAAGTAGTAAGTTCCTGGATCTTTTCTATTAGAACGGTGGTAGGGTCTTTCATAGGAGGTCCCTAGTTAAAACTGATAAACTGTTCATGATTCACCGGAAGAGTACCATGAAGCGCTTCCCGATCTTCGCCGAGCATCTCTTTAAAAAGCCGGTTCACCATCGTCCGTTCCCCATCGGTGGTGGCAAGGTTTGCAAGTTCCTCTAAAACCTTACGCCGTTGAGGGCAGTTGGGGCCTGGACAGGACTGGTTAAATCGGAAGTATTTTTCCATGTAGTCATTTACTTCCCTCAAAAAAAGATCGATGAAATGGGCCTGATGATCCAGTTCTTCCTTTACAATTGCCAGATTCTGGAGGGTAGTAAAAAAGTGAAGAAGGATATTTTTCTGCTCTTCCTGGTTTTGTTCGATATGATTCACCGCTTTTTGCATATACTGGTTAAGCTTTTCTGAAGTTTCTTCAAAACGGAAGATGAGTTTTTGAAGTTCCTCTAGAATGGTTCCCAGAGAAAGGAGATCCTTTTTTTGTTCCTTCTGACTACGCTGCATAAACTCATGGGTGTCCCTGATGGATTGACCGATGCTTCCCAGGGTTTCTTCTGTAGACTGGGCAAGTTTACGCAATTCCCGGGCTAGGAGGACAAAGGGATTGGTCCCATGCAGGCGGGAAGCTTCGATGCTTAAAATTAAGGGAAATCATTTTTATTTTTTCGGTGATATCCATTACCTGATAGAATCGATCAAAGGTATCTTCGATTCGTTTGACGGAATATTCTAGCTTGTTGAGGATGTTCTCTTCTATTTTTTGGGCTTGACTGGTGTATTCTTCAAGGCTACTACGATATTCGCGGGAAAAACGGGAGAATGCCTCCTGATGGGCCCCAAACTCGTTTTGCACGTCTTTTATGAAATTCTGGTTTTGGTCGTTTAGACTCTTAAGTCGCTCCAGATTATGAAGGGCCTCGGTAGTAGCGTTCCCCCATTTGGTATAGATCATTTCTCGCCATTCTTCTCCTATGTCGAGGGGAAGATGAACGGGACACAGTTCGCTCAGGGAACGGTATGTCTTTTCAAGTTCCGCATATTTTTTATGTAAGAGCTCTATTTCATCCTGCAGGGCCTGCTTTTCCTGGTTCAGTTTTTCTACGAGACCGGTGGTTTGTTCACAAAGATACACTAATGAAAAAGATCCATCGGCCCCTTTTTCTTTGTTGTGCGGTTCAGCCTCTTGATATTCTTCAGATAAAAAACGGGAAAGAAGAATTTTCCCTGTTTTCTGGACATTTTGTATGCCTGAGAGCTCTTTGTAATGTTTTGCAGAATACAGCAGGGCTCCGCCTGCAAGCGGAATGAGCATAAGCGCCGTTTCTCGAACAAGCACAACAAACCCTGCCACTACCAGTATGGAAAGCCAGAAAAGAAGTGAAAGGGTGTAATATTTTGTCATAATCGAGCTCCCGGGAAAGATCTCCGTACCCTGGGAACCCTTGTGATATCTTCCCAGGATGTAGAAAAAACGGACCTCTATCCCTTTGCCGCTTAATCCCGTGCTTCCTTAAGCTATATGCAAGGGCACATATAAAAGATTAGTAAAATATTCTGATTTGTCAATAAAATTCTGTATAATAATGAAATATCCAAAATCTCCAGAATGTAAAAAATCTCTATTGGTACGTCATGATTGTCGAATGGGGATGATAAAACAACTCCGCACCGTTAGGTGCGGAGTTGTTATTGAGACTGTTTTGGTGTCTGTTTGATAGTATTTTAGTAGTACGGTGGGATGCTCAGGCTACCTCTTTCGCCTGCCTTCATCCCCTATAGTATCGTAATCTGAGCGCATTGAGAACCACCGAGACAGAACTGAAGGACATGGCCGCCGCGGCAAGCATGGGGTTCAGGAGGGGACCCCCAAACACATGGAGGAGTCCCGCCGCAATGGGGATGCCCAGGACGTTGTACGCAAAGGCCCAGAACAGGTTTTGTTTGATGGTCCGCATAACCCGCCGAGAAATCTGAAGCGCCGTAAGAATATCCCGGGGATCGCTATGTACCAGCACAATATCGGCGCTTTCCATGGCTATATCGGTGCCGGCCCCAATGGCGATGCCCACGTCGGCGCTGGCCAGAGCCGGTGCGTCGTTAATTCCATCTCCTACCATGGCAACCCGAAACCCTTCTTCCTTTAGCTGTTGGACAATTGCGGCCTTATCCTGGGGGAGCACCTCCGCAAAGACCCGCTCAATCCCTACCTGCGCTGCAATGGCCTCTGCGGTATGTTGATGGTCTCCGCTTATGAGGACGGTGGTAATGCCCGCCGCCTTAAGGTGTTCGATAGCCCCTTTACTCGTGGGTCGCAGGGTGTCCGCTACGGCGAGAAGTCCCAGATACTGACCGTCCAGGGCCACATGGAGCACCGTTTTCCCTTCCTGATACAGGGTTTCGGCCTTGGACATGCCTGCAGCAAAGGCTTCATTTTGGTGGACCCCCCTTTCTTCCAGAAAAACCCGGTTCCCCACGAAGAGGGTATGGGGCGCGGCATCGTGTTCGACGGTACCCTCGATTCCCTTGCCCGGATAGGCCTGTACGTCCTGAACCGGCAGCAGTTCGAGCTTTTGTTCCTGAGCCGCCTGGACAATGGCAGAGGCGAGGGGATGTTCCGATGCTTTCTCAAGGGAGGCGGCAAGACGTAGCAACCAGCTTTCCGTAAATCCGGGGACCTCTCCAGTAAGAAAACCCTCTGAGGAACTCGTCTGGAGCGGCCCCTGGGCAGGTCTGCCGTTGGATTCTGGGACAGTGGTATCAAAAAGGCCTTTCTCTTGAGGGGCTGTCCACAGGTCGGTAAGCCGGGGTTTCCCCTCGGTTATGGTGCCCGTTTTGTCCAGGGCGACTAGATTGATAGTGTGGGCCCGTTCCAGGGCTTCCCCTGATTTAAAGAGGATTCCCAATTCGGCGGCCCGTCCGCTTCCCACCATGATGGCCGTGGGGGTAGCGAGACCCAGGGCGCAGGGACAGGCGATAGTCAGGACCGCCACAAGGACGGTAAGACTAAAGAAGATATCCTGTCCTGCCAGGTACCAGGCAAGGGCCGAAAGAAAGGCGATGGCCACCACTATGGGTACGAAGACCCCCGATACCTGGTCCGCCAGTCGGGCAATGGGGGCCCGGGACCCCTGGGCGGTTTCCACCAGATGGATAATCTGGGAAAGAAGACTTTCTGAGCCTACTTTGGTGGCTTCGATAACAAGGATCCCCTGATTGTTCAGGGTTCCTCCATACACGGGGCTCCCCGTGCCCTTTTCGACGGGAAGGCTTTCGCCGGTAAGCATCGATTCATCGACGCTGCTGGAACCTTCCACAACCATGCCGTCGACGGGGATAGTGGTTCCCGGTTTTACTAGAACCCGGTCCCCCGGGTTAATGAATTCTACGGGCACCTCGAATTCCCGGCCCTCTCGGATGATGAGGGCTGTCTTGGGACGCAGCCGCATCAGTTTCTTAATCGCCTCGCTTGCCCGGCCTTTGGAGCGGTTTTCCAGGGTTTTCCCTAAAAGGATCAAGGTGATGATGGTGGCCGCCGTTTCATAGTACAGTCCATGGTTCCCATGATGGGCTCCCTGGAAAAGGCGTATGGTTTCGTAGAGACTATACAGGAGGGCCGCGCTGGTCCCTAGGGCAATGAGGCTGTCCATGTTGGGCCCCCCGTGGACTATGGCCCGAAAGCCATCGATATAAAACCGACGACCCGCAAAAAGAACCGGTACCACCAGGAGTAATTGGATTAGGGCGGCCGGAAGAGGATTTTTTTCTATGTTGAAGATAGCCGGCACCGGCAGACCCACCATGGGACCCATGGCAAGATAGAGGAGGGGGAGCGTACAAAGAGCAGCCCCGATAAGGCGGCGCCGGAGACTGGCCTGTTCCCGATCCTTCGCTGCCTGGTGGGTATCCTCGCTGGCGGAGGGGAGGCTGGCGGTATAGCCCGCTTTCTGTACGGCGGTCATGATGGCTTCGGGGCTTACCTTGCTTTCATCGAATTGGACCAGGAGTTTTTCACTGGCAAAATTGACAACCCCTTCCTGGACCCCTGGAAGTTTTTTGACGGCCCGCTCTATCGCCCGGGCGCAGGCGCTACAGGTCATCCCCTGAATTTCGTATTGTTGTATGTGCATAGGAGTTCCTCCGTTGCTTCTGAGTAAAGGGTGACAAGCCCTGGGGAATTAAAGGATCCTTCTGTCCCTGTAAAAATGTGGGTATCAAAAAAGGGATTTCCCCCGTTTCATCACCGCTAATATAGTGCTTTTTTAATATACTTTTTATTCTTTAGAGAATCAATAAGGAATAAGGATGGCTGGCGTTCAAAAGAGGAGACCCTTCCCTTCGGATGAGTAAAAAAACTCAGAGGAGCGAAGGAAGACCTTTTTACCGGATAGATAGAAAGCTCTTTTGTGGTACAATACCCCTATGAGAAGTGTCCTGAGGGCTTGGAAAAGGGCGATGTTCCTATCACTCCCTGTGTTTTTGCTGATGGGGCTACTGGCTGGCTGTTCGGGGGAAGTCGCCGCCGACGTGAGCCCGGCGCCCCTTTCTGGGGAAGACCGGCGGCTTCTCCAACACCTGGTAATGGAGGCCCGTTCGGCGGTATGGCAGGCCTGGCAGGAAGGGCCACCCCCCCGCTGGGAGGATTATCCCTACACCGCCGAGCGTCAGGGGATTATTGTCCGTTTTGTGGCAGGCCGAAAGCCCCGGGGCTGCCAGGCCTTTTACCAGGGGGTGGGGGACCTGGCGCTGGGGGCTCGCCTTGCGGCCCTGGATGCGGCTTTCCACGATGCCCGCTACGAGCCTTTGCGTAAAGAAGAAGCGCCAGACCTGGCCATTGAAGTGTGTATTGTGGGGCCCCTGGTACCTATGAAGGGGCCTGAGGATTTTTCCCTTGGGAAGGAACTGGTGTACCTGGTACATCCCGCGGGTTCTGTGCTGATGCAGCCATCCCTCGCCCGGGAACATGGCTGGACTAAAAGGGCCTACCTGGAGGCTCTCTGCAAAAAGGAGGGGCTTCCGAAGGGTGCCTGGCGTGATAAGGGCGTGGTGTTGTATCGGGCATCGGTTAAGGAGTGGAAAGAGCCCTTTATGCAGGAAGAGGGGGAAGCCCCTCGACGGGAGTAAAAGCAGGCACGCCCTTAGGGGAATGGGAGAGGGGTATTATTTCTGATGGATGCCGCTGCTGGGGAATATCAGGGGGCCCCCTCACTTCTGGTACGTGAGGGCCCTACGACTTTTCAGGCTGAGCCTGTGAGGGACTAAAAATAACAGAAAAAATAACTGGTGATGTCCTCGGTTATACCCACCACCTCATAGCCACTTGTATGGGCGGCGATAACGGACTTTCCCCGCTGTAGCTGTTCTAACACCAGGGAAAGGAGGATCATCCCCGCATTGTTGTCGCAACATACCTTTAGGGCCCGCGCTGGGGTTAAGTACGTAAGGGCCTCCCGGGATTGGGCATCCCGCTGTTGGGTAAGTTCCAGGTTTCCTTGATGGCTAAAATCGCTCGAGATAAGGAGGAATATCCCCGGGTCCCGGGCCATCTCCCGCCCAATAGTCTCGGCCAGGGTGGTAAGGTTCGCCATACGAAACGAGGGGGTTGTAAGAACGATGGGGACCATCCGGGCCCGGGGAAAATGCTTGGTCATAAAAGCCACGGGGATGCCTATCCCGTGTTCTCCTGCAAATGAGTCGGGATCCCAGGGTATGCCAAGGGATGTGCGTATGCCCTCTGCGAGGGAGAGGTTAACCGTTACCCTACCAAGGCCTGTTTCCCAGGGGACCTTTGAGAGGGCGATTGGTTCCTTTCCCTGCATAAAATGTTTTGGCGATACCACGATAAAGGTGTGAATTGGGGGCGCCGGCTTCTTGCGAAGCTCCTTCAGATCCGCAAAAAAACGATCGATGTACCAGGAAACCAATAGGTGATGGCTGGTAATGCCCGCCACGGGGAAAGCCCCATAGGGGGCTGGTTTGTTTTCTGCGGGAGAAAGCCACTGGGCCCCCGGAATAGGGGGCGGCTGAAGGACCCGGCGCAGTTTTCCCTGATCGAGGGCGGTTTCGCTCAGGTGCTTTGGGCCGGAGCAGAAAACCGTCCCGGCGGGGAGCCCCACTGGCTCTCCCCTGGTGCAAGCGCTGAGGCCTATGCAAAGCAGCGCAAACCACCATCGCCCCCCCTTCAGGAGGGGGGCCTCTTTCTGACCATAGGGCGTTTCCCTCATGAACAGGCACGGCCCCCTTATCTCAGGGCATGAGTCCCCGGAGCCACTCGGGCCGTTTTGCCTCCAGTTCCTTTTTAGAAGGATTCCCGTAGATAAAGGCCTTCCATTTTTCGTCGGTAAGGCGGTCATTCATGGGATGGGGGAACTCGTAGTAACTGTAGGTAAAGCCAACGGCGATGCGCTTGCCCCCCTGGCCATCATTCAGGGCCACGTACAGCATAAAGGGCTTGCCGGTGGCCACTTCCAGAACCTGGCCATTATCCCCATCGGTATGCACATCGGCCACCATGGCCATCTGGTATTTGCTTGTGTCTCCGGTATCGACATCTCCATCGGGTCGGATTATCCGGGCGATAAGAAAAGGCACGGTGGCGAGGTACTCGTTTTCATCGACACTAATGGGGTTGTTTACCACCTCCTTTTCTACTATGACGGTGAGTTTATCCAGAATATTCAGGAATGCTTCGAACTTGCCCATCCATTGGGGGGTAAGGAATTCGTATTTTTTGAGGAGGGGGAGAGAGCGTTCCAGTAAACTGGTAAGGTCATAGAAGAAGCGCAGATTGGGTTCCACGTAGTGAATCGGCCGGGGAAAATCGATGGTTCGGTAGGTAGCTTCAATGCCGTCCCCCCCGGCTGCTTCGGCATAGCTCTGTTTCACATAGAGGATTGTGTCGTGCCTGAGTTCTGCCCAGGCCGCAAGGCCGCTCTGCAGACTCTTAATGTTCCACAGGGGTTTCTGGGTAAAGTAGAACCCCGCGCCCCGTTCAAACGTCAGAATGCGCCGTACCGTATCAAGATAGCCCAGGTAAAAGGTTTGCCACCAGGCATCTTCCTTCATGGTAGACACTTCTTTTCGGATATCCTCCAGGGCCTGAGCATAGGGGGGGAACTTCTCCCGGGTTGCGGTAAGGAACTCGTAGGCCGTTTTTGAACCTAGACTGGCGGCCACATCAAGACCGCTGGGCATGGTCCGGTATTCTCCCGTTAGTCGGTCGAACCAGGAAGAATCAAGCACAAAGCGTTGACCAAAGAGGCGCCATCCCCGGGGGGGCTCCCCAAAGCGGTCTCCCGAATTGGGGGTATTGGCCCCGCTGGGGTTCCCAAAGGTAATGTTCCCTTGAATGCGCGGAGAGCGGAGTTTTTTTGCCAGGTTCTTAAGGTATTCCTCTATTTTTCCTGTTTTGAACAGTTGGGGGATATCCAGTCGGGCAATGGCGGGCTCCGCCTTTTCAATATCGTAGAGGTTAAGATCATCGCTTTCCCCAATAAGATAGGAAATGGGATCAAAGAGGCTCTGCCACAGTTCCTTAAGGGATCCCCTTGGCCCTGAGGCCTGGAGCGCCTGGCAAAGGATAAGCGCCGCGGGCCCCAATTGGTTGCTGATCCTGGCCGCTTCGGGGGTTGAAAAATCAAGATAGAAATTGATCCTTCCCAGGAACATCATGGTGCGAAAGTATGCCTTAAGGCGTGTACTTTTTGTGTAATGTCCCCGGGGAATGAACTGGGAGTAGTCTTCCCGGTAGCCAAAATTGGGGGAAAGACTAAATCCTTGGGCTTCCATGATAAGCCTGAATTCTTCCTGGAGAGAAGGGGGGAGCTGGGCTTCTATGGCTTTCTGGGTGTCCTTCTCAGAAAGGGGATTATCTTCAAGTTCGGAGGGGTGGTATTCGTTAGGTACCGGCGGCAGGGCCATGGCAAGGAGGGCCTTCGCGAGGAAAAGGTAGTTTTTTGCGAGGGTAAGGGCCTCTGAATAGGCCGGCACTTCCTTGGTGTCTTTCTCGATGCGCTTGTTCACTTCTGAGAGGGCCCCCTCCAGGAGATGCTTTAGACGGGGGATGAAAATTCTATCTTCCGTGTCTGAGAGCATCCGATCAAAGAGAAGATGCAGGCTGTGAACTAAGAGGTCTGTGGTAATAAAAACAGTCTGGGAACGCTCGTTAAAGGCCTGTTGGTAGAGGCTGACGAGATCGTCGGGGTGTTCAAGATCAAGGGGGTAGGGAGGAGCTTCGGCAAAGGCGATGAAGTTTTCCCGAAGTACCTGTTCGTGGTCAGCGGCGAGTTCTTTCATACCGACCGTACGGATAAAAGCCGGGGAAGCCGTCGGTTTGGTGTAGTAATAGGAGAGCCGCATGAGATCCGCCTCTGGCTTTTTATCCCCCAGGATGAGGTCCGCCCCAAAGACGACCCCCTCCTTTCCCTGGTATTCGGTCCGGTAAAAATAGTTCCATTCTTTTTCAAAATTATATAAATCACTTTGATAGTTTTCGTCGCTGGGAGCGGCCTTGTATTCCCCCAGAATAGGGATGACCGTTCCGATGGGGATGCTGGTAAGCACCTGCAAGGAACTTACCGAGGCATTCTTATTTTTCCCCGATTTGAACACATCGGCATAGAGTTTCGCCCTGTCATATCCTACCACGGCTATCTTTTTACCCGGGAAGGGGGACTTTAGGGGAATATCTTTGAATTCCAAGGGCTCACTCAGATACCGGGAAGGGAAATTGGGTTGTACGTTCCCCCGATAGCTTTTGGTAAAGCGGGAAAGCTGGAAATTACTCTGTGGTTCTGGAAGTTCCTCCAGGAAAAGATCAAGGGGATTATCCGACGCCGGTGGATCCTCTGAAACTGAGGTATCGTCTGAGATATCATCTTGTTGAATTCCAGAAGGGTTCTGCGTCGAAGAAGCGTTCCCTTTTGGTTTGTTGCTACAGGCGGCACCTGCGATGAGAACCGCCAAAAATAGGCACACCAGTTTTTTCATACCAATAGACCTCCTTTTGAAGATATACGCAGGGCCGGGATGATCCTCTGGGGTGTTCCGCCGATGGTCCTTACAAACTTCCCCGCGATAGGATCTATGCAAAGAATTCTATCTTCCTTACTGTTTTGTCAAGCGGTGTATCCTTTTGTAGCCAATTCTAAGAATAAAAAGTTCTTTCTTTGTGTCAAGCTGAAAAAATAGAAAAAGGATAGTAATTTCCCAGAATAAGGTTTACACTTGGGGTAACACTTTTTACCCTCATTTAATAGGAGTTATCATGCGTTTACATCTGACGACCCTACAAAAGTGGAGTATCCCAGGGGTTCTAGCAACTATCGTTTTTCTGGCCCTTTCCTGCGCGAGCACTCCGGAAACCTCAAACGGTTCTCCTCAGACTTCAGGAGACAAACCAATTGTTCGGGGAATCGCTGAGAATCCTGACAAATTGCAGTCCCAGGAATTTCTCAGTGTTACCCTCCCTGTGTCCAATCCCCGGTACCTCTCCTGTTCGGCGTGGAGCAAAGCTAAAATTCTTTCATCGGTTTTGTCTTCCTTAAAGTTACACGAGGAATTATCCCGGGAGAAAAAGTTTGAGTTGTTATCCTATCTTATTGATGAATTGCCCGTGAATGCTCCCGATGGGCTTGTGCGTCAGGTGTATGTGGGGCAATTTTTCGAAAACAAGAGCCCCCTTGAAATCCGGATTGGGGTTTTTACTCCGGGTAAGGATGCGACAATCAAGAGCGATAAAATTCTCGTTTTTATGAGTAATGCCCTCTTAGGAAAGGATGGAGAAATTCTGCGGGGTGGTGGAAAGATCATTGATCTGGATGCGAACGCTTCGGTGCTCATGATTTTGGTGGGAGACCAGGTAGCGGATACAGAATTTCTGACGAATAAGCCGGACCCTTCCTGGGAAGAAATAGAAAAGATGAGTTCCTTTGAGAAGGTGTTTCTGGCCCAGCGGTTCATTCAAGATGCGAATCCCGCTAACGATGCAAATGCGGAAAAAATTTGCCAATCTATTCTGGCAAAGGGAGATTCAGAACCCGCTGTTACCATCATGGCGATGCTGATGATGTATAATGCGAGTTTGGCAAAAGAAAACATTCCGGCGGCGGAACAATGGTGGGCGAAGATCCTTGAGTTTAGTCCCAAGGTTCCGGGAGACATGACGCCCGCAAATCTTGAAACCATGAATGGAACCGATCTCTACATTATGAAACGGCTGCTTGGAAAAGCCTCTAGCTGATTCCTCTGTAGACGGCTCTGTATCCCCGGGCCGTTGAAAAGCGATGGTCCGGGAAAAGGGGGCGTTGCGGGGGTGTCCCTCGCAGAGGGGGTAGCGGAGGCCGCCAGAGGCCGCGCCGTGGGTGCGGCTGCGGCGGCCGGAGCGAGGGGGAGACTTCCCCCTTTAGGGTTGGTGTCTTAAAAATTTTTGATTTTTTGTTTTAATACTTTGAAAAACAAAGTACTTTGCACTATGATTGAATATAAGCTACAGAGGAGGCTACGATGGGAACTCAGAGTTTATCTCCCCAGGAACGGCTTGATATGATCGAAAGGTTGGTTCAGGAAGCCCGGCGTTCATTCATCTACACGGGGTATCCTTCGGTAGTGTGGGGCACACTGGTCCCCGTAGGGGTGGTGCTGACGTACCTTTTGGTGGGGAGAGCTTCCTATGGTTTGATTGGGCCTCTCTGGTTGGGTGTTTTTGTGGTGGGCTTTATGCTTGTTGCTCGATACTATGCCCTGATACGGCGCAGGCAGAAAAAGTCTGTTCTGGTGGAACGAATGTTTGGTCATTTGTGGCTATTTATTTTGGGCCTCTGTTTCTGTATAGGGATGTTTTCATGGTTATTCCCTGCCCGCTTGTCCCTGCCGCAGCTATTGTGTTGCATTAGTCTCCTTGTGGCGACAGGCTATTGGGTAAGCAGCGTTCTCACAGCCTATGTGCTCCTTAAAGTTGTTGCGGGGGCCTGGGTGGTTCAGGCGTTTATGGTGTTCTGGATTCCCTCTTGCTGGGCTTCTTTGAGTATGGGAATATGGGCTTTCTTATTCGAAGCGGTGCCGGGTTTATACCTCTATGTCAAAGAACGAAAGCAATTCCGATAAGCCCTGGAACCTCTACCATTATGAAGCTCTGGACGAACTTTTTGCGTCGCGGATTCGGCTTGCGGCTATGGCTTTATTGGCAGGTTGTGAGGAAGCGGAGTTCACCTACCTGCGGGATAGGATTGGCGCTTCTGATGGGAATCTGGCGAGTCATCTTAGGAAGCTCGAGGAAGCGGGCTATGTGGAGTACCGCAAACAGTTTCGGGGCCGCAAGCCGAGTACCCTGTATCGGATTACCGACCAGGGCAAGGAAGCTCTGCTGGTATATAGCCGCCGTCTGGCGGAATTACTTTCATCAATTCCGGGAGGAAGTACATGATGAAGAATAAGAGGAAAAACTTGATGAAACAACCTGCGCAGCCTTTCTGTGTCGGGTCACTTGTGCCAGTCTTGCTTGCAGCCCTTTTATGGGTGGGCGCTCCCGCTGCTGCGGAAACCACAGGTGGCGGGCTGAACAAAACCAGCGCCCTATCGGTAGGGTTTTCTATTCACGAATGGGAGGATGATTTTGGTTTAGGCGGCACCCTGACGAGCCCCTGGTTCCTCTGGAATCATGGTGCCCTCAGGCTGAGCGGGGCAGTGCTTTTTAAGGAAAATTTCGATTGGCAGCCCTATTACAGCTTGCGGGCTGGGCTTGTGGGGGGCTCCTTTATGAAGACTGCAGCGATCCGTTTGTACGGCGAAGGCGGGTTTCTCTTTGTGTTTTCCCATGCGGATTTTGATGCAGAGCTATTTCGCCTCGGCGGATACGGGCATTTTGGGTTTGAGTTTTTCTTGGATACCGCATCATGGCCGAGCTCGTACTATATCGAACTAGGGAGTAATGGCATCCTGACCAAGGATATCAATGGGACTCCCTATCTCAACGGTTTTGCACTGAGCTGCGGAATGAGGTTATATTGATGAAATGAGCCCTGGCGGGTGGGGCTCGCCTGCCAGGGCGGGGCGACGGGCGGAGCTTCCTCTTAGTCTTCTAGGCTCCGCCCTTCCTTGACAGTTCCCGCGAGCCCTGGTAAGGTATCTAATAATACCACACTACAACGAGGAGGTGTGTAATGGTGATTGTCCGCACATATGCAGAGGTTCAGAGCCGCGGATAGGATAGGAACTATCGCTCATTTCCTGCTTGTATATTGTCTGCGCCTGTTTTGCGCTCGCTCTAAAAAAATTAGTTTCTAAATCCTATCTTTTCCGCTCATCCTCTCGCTTTTTTTAACCCACAATAATTACATTCGGTTCTGTTTGATCCGTGAATTGCATGCGCGGTGTATGGAGCGCCTGTCGCTCCCGCAGTACTTGCAGCGAACCTAATGCCAGCGGTCATGCAGAAATTACGTTCATCAATTTTTTGAAATTGACTAAAGGACCAACACAATTGTATACCACAATGAATCCTGAAACCTGGGGGTGGAAGGGTATATTTCACGGCTTCTGGCAATCCGCATGCCAGGAAGATGGTAGAAAATACATTCCCGGCCGCATTATCCGGCGGGAATATCATCAATATGATGTGGTTGTACCCCATTATATTGATGAAAATCTGATGCTCGCGTCTGCTTGTACGGCGGGTCTGTACCGCAACATACGGGTAAGCGGTGCTTTTGCGTTCCGGACCACAGGCGGGGCTGATTACCCTGTTACCGGAGACTGGGTGCTGCTCGACCCTGAGGAAGACGGCCTACGGATCCACCGGGTGCTCCCTCGGCAAACAGCTTTAAGCAGAGGTGCGGCGGGGGATAAAACGGAAGAACAGGTGCTGGCGGCCAACATCGATACGCTGCTCCTTGTGTTTGCCCTGGACGGGGGCCGAAATTTTCTCCGTACCTTTCTTGAGCGGGCCCTCGTGGTTGCCCGAAGCGCTGGCTGCGGGGTCTGTATAGTCCTTAATAAGGCGGACCTGGCGGATGCTGAAACGCGCCGGAACGCTTTAGCTACCGCTGCTCTGGCCGCTCCGGGGAGTCCTGTAGTTGCGGTCAGTGCGAAAACCGGAGAGGGCTTAGAAGAATTGAGCCGTTACTTCTCTGCCGGAGAAACCCTGGGCGTGCTTGGTAAAAGCGGGGTAGGGAAGTCTGCCCTGATCGGGGCCTTAGGCTCTGTTACGGGCGCTCCTCTGGCTGCGGCCCCTTTGGCAGGCACATCTTTGGCTGGCACCCCTCTGGCGGCGGCACCTTTGGGGGGTGACAGCGCGATCATCTCGTCAATGGAAGAACTGCCCTGGGGCACCCCGGAGGCCGGCCTGGGCTGCACAGGCCCCTTGGACGAAGAAGCCGCACCCCGGGAAGGGGCTGTTCGGGAATCGGACCGGAAGGGCCGGCATACCACTACCTCAAGCCGGCTCTACCGGCTTTCGTCAGGGCTTCTCATCATTGATAGTCCCGGAATCCGGGAATTAAAGCTATGGGCCGATGGGGATGACCTGGCCGCGAGCTTTTCCGATATTGCCTGCCTAGCGGACCAATGCCGTTTCTCCGATTGCAGCCATGAAGGCGAGCCGGGCTGCGCGGTCCAGGCTGCCCTGGCTTCTGGTGAGTTAGATGAGGGCCGTTACCGCTCCTACCTGCAGCTTAAGCGGGAACAGGCCTGGCTGGACCGCCGGCTCGATGACCAGGCCCTGCGGGCGGAAAAGGCCCGCTGGAAGCAGATCTCCAAATTTGCTAAAAGCCTGCAGAAAAGCCGGCGCTAGCGTTGGGGTGCCGCGGGTCGGGACGGCCTCGGGCTTGGCTATGGCGGGGCTCTCCCTTGGGCCGGGCCTAGGCCTGCCTTTGGCTGTGGCAGATGTGGGCTTGGCTGGGGTTTGCACCAAAGCCCCGGCCCTTGCGGCATGCCGCTTGCAGGTTTGGCCGCCAGCCCTTGCGGCCGGCTAAGGATCATAGGCGATACACTGAGGAGGAGCGGCGGAAAGAGAACCATTCTTTTATCTACTTTTGCCGCTTAGTGATGATACGCTATTTTTGGATTGCGGGGTGGTGCTGCGAAGTTCTCTTTAAGTGAGAACCCGGACAGGAGATCTGTGGTGTCTTCCTATAGGGCCCCTTGTGGTGAGGGAAATTTTTGCTTTTAATAACCATAATTATTTGTATGGCCGCCTTCCATTATTCTGAAGGGCTAGTCAATGTTTAGTTCTTAGTGCTTGGAGTGAATCCCCTTCGTTTAATAGCTCCCCATCCTGATTTGCCAATTAGAAGCTTAAAGTACGCAGGAACTCTTTTAATTGCCACCAGTTGGCGGTAGCCAAAATTTTCAAATAAGGTAAATAACAACAATAGTAGAGTTTCCCGAAGAGGAATAGTTGCAATTCGCGCTTCAGTAAAAACAAGAGAAATCACTGAAATTGTGGTTCCCAAAAGAACCGAAGCTGAGAAAAAGATACTAAAGGCTTTAAAGGATAAGAAACCAGTGACCAGCCCTATAAGCACGGTGACCAGACTAAAAAGCTCAAAAAAAGGACCGATGCACTCGAAAATCCAAAAGTAGGGAAGGGCCAGAAGCCCCATCGCCCCATAACGGGGACGGCCAAGACATTTCCAGTGAAAGGTAAGAATTTCCAGCAATCCCCGGTGCCAGCGATCCCGTTGTCGAGAAAAACTTCCCCAGTCCTCGGGAACCTCAGTCCAGCAGTTAGCGTTGTAACAATAACTTACGGTAGCGGGTATCTTGTTTTCACGGGCATGGCGCCTCAGCCGAACCACCAGTTCCATGTCTTCCCCCACCGTATCCATCTTACCGGAAGCGGAGCCTGTAAGATATCCGTTTATTTCCAATACCCGTTTTCGGCTAAATACCCCAAAGGCTCCCGAAATGATTACCAGGGCATCGAGCATGGCCCAGCCCAAACGACCGGTGAGAAAAGCCCGGAGGTACTCTATAGTTTGGAAACGGGACAGAAGCTTGTTTGGTATATGAATTTCTTTAATAGCCCCACTCTGGACCTTGCAGCCATTAACGGGAAGAATGTTTCCCCCACAGGCGAGAACTTCCTTTTCTGCGCTGATGATATGATGCATCATGCGGAGTAACGCATCTTTTTCGAGGAGCGAGTCCGCATCAATACAGCAGAGGTAATCATTTTTAGCGTAATTGATGCCCGCATTTAAACTATCCGCTTTGCCTCCGTTTAATTTATCGATTACCAGGAGATAGGGATATTGCTTGCTTCCGTAAAAGCCTCGGATGGGACGGGTCGGTATAGCGGTAATGGCTTCCCGTTCAATCCGTTCTAAATTAAAAGCGGTAATCAGTTTTTGTAAGGTTCTATCAGGGGAGCCATCGCAAATAACAATGACTTCGAATTTGGGATAATTAAGGGAAAGTAAAGAACGAACACTATCAACAATGGTTAGTTCTTCTTTAAATGCTGGGGCAAGAATAGACACGGAAGGTAACATGTTTTCCAGGCTGAGAAAACTAGAACGGATACTCTGCCAGTTTTTATATTGCCGTTGTATGTTCATACCGGAAAGAAGCACCAGAAAAAGGTAAATGCTGTTGAGAATAAGGAAGTACCCGGTCATTGCACGGGTAAAGTTCTCAATAAAAAGTTGGCTTGCCTTCTGTATCTCGAATGAATGGGTAAAGAAAAGAGAAGCCCAACTTATAAAAGGAACGGTTAATAGGGCAATGCCCAGAATAAAAAGCACCAAGCGAGCTCTTTTACTCAGCTTGAGCGGAGGTTCTCGAGATTGTTCCGGTAGTTTTTCAAGCCCTAACTTTTTAAGTAACTCAGTATTGGTACAATGTTTTTGTATAATCTGTAAGAAGTCTGGATTTTTTTTCAGGATTTCTTTAATAGTATGTAGTATTTGTTCTTCATATTTAGGATTCTTGTTTGTATCTAAAAACGAAGAAAGTACGCTGAGCTGTTCTGACTCGCATGCATAGTAAAGCAATCCTTCTAGGTCGTAACCTCCGTACAAAAAATACTCCAATTCAGGGAGTAATACTTTTCCGAGTGTTGTAAAAGTGCGATGCAATGAATTCTTGTTTTTTAGAGATTCGGATTTTCTATAAAAACGGTTAAAGGTAGTATACAGAAGTTCTAAATGTTTTTTATTTTTTGATATAAGTTTTTGTAATCCCCTGGTTACTCCATCGGTAATATAGGGATCTCCCGATACTTTAATAAGATGAAACAGTGTTTTAAGATTATCTCTTGTTCCAAGTGCTTCATAAGCAAGAGAACGGATTACGTGATTAGGGTGTTGTAAATACATATTATCGCAAAGAATATAGGGATAATGCTGTAAAAGTACTTCGCCTACTATAAGGCTCGCTGAA
Source organism: Treponema sp. J25 (assembly GCF_004343725.1). Classification (NCBI taxonomy): domain Bacteria; kingdom Pseudomonadati; phylum Spirochaetota; class Spirochaetia; order Treponematales; family Treponemataceae; genus Treponema; species Treponema sp. J25. Next base: position 90,475 of record NZ_PTQW01000014.1, on the reverse strand, counting down.
AAGGAGCTATTTAAAAGTAACACCAGGTGTTCCAATAACTCAGGTTGCGGAAAACGCCTGAGAAAAACACAAAGAAGGATGATCTCTTCTTTTGAAAGGAGTGGTTTTGTTCGGCATTGTTCAAGAAGATACCCTTCAAGACTCTGGCCAAAACCTAAAAGAATTTCTGCAATCCGGTAGGAAAGCCATTCTTCTTTGTTTTTCATAAGCGCAATAATTGTTGGTATATAGGAAGTTGCCTTAAGCTGAACTAAAGAATAGGCAAGCTGTAATTGTACATAAGGAATCTTCTCATGTTGAAGCTGATTCCCAATGGCAACGATGTTTTCTTCTCTGGTAAAAAGACTGAGGAAAATAGCCGCTTCAATTCGTTTGTATGGTTTTGTATTTTTTAATGTTTTTTGTAAACGGGTCATCCACTTTTTACCCAGCCGGTTATACAGATAGTCAAAATAAGCAGCATCAAGTTGAATTTCTTCATTAATACGCACTACTTCTCGCAAAAATATCTCAATGGGGAACTGAAATGGGTCTGGAGTTATTCCCTCTTTTATATATTTCTTGAATGCCTCTCTTATTTTTTGTATTGTTCTTAGTTCTTTACGGGTTCTCAATTTACTAAGCAGAAGAATTATGAAAGCAAAAACCAGGGAAATCCCGAAAAAAAATCCTAGTGTTTCTGCCATTGTTACACCACCTTGGTTTTACTGAAATTCGAAACAATAGCAAGAAGTTCTTCGAGAAAGAGGGGCCGTTCCAGGACGATGAGTATTCCCTGGGCATAGGCCTGTTTTAAAATTTCAACCCGTTTTTTATCGGTGATGAGTACAAAGGGAATCCCTACCAATCGGGAGTAGTGGTTTATTTGTTGTTTTATTTCTATAGCATTCATTCCTGGTAAGGAAAGATCTGCCAGGATAAGATCTAACTCGTTGTTGATGATTAATGATAGCGCTTCATCTCCACTATGGGCTTTTAGGATGGAGAATTGCTCGCTTTCTAAGAGATCCGCAAGCATCTCGAGTCGGAATGTGTTGGCATCGGCAAGCAAGATAACCGCCTTTGACTTTTCTGTTATTTTAAGATCACTTTCAGCACAGACCTGATTAGACCCCCGTTTTTTTGCTATGTTCAGTCGCTGTTTCCCCGCGTCAATAACAAAATCGACAAGGGCTTCTGGGTTTAAATCTTCATATATAAAAAGTTCATCCAGAAGAATTACCCCAATGGAAACGGTAATATAGCATACAAAAATATCTGCCGAGGCGGTGGCCGTTCTAATTTTTTCTGCTATTTCCAGGGCACCCTCCCGGACCATGTCAGGGATATAGCAGGCAAAGAGGGCCCCATTTAAACGAAAAAGGATGCTTCCCTGTGGGACCTGATTGGTAAGATAGGCCGCATATTTTTTTAATGTTTCGTCCGCCGCATCGGATCCATAGTGAAGATTAATTTCCCCAAAATGGTCTATGGAAATAAAGAGCAAAGTTCCATTTCTTTTAGTGGAAAGACAGGCATTTAAAATATCTTGAATATATCGTTGAAAGAATTCCTCGTTATACAGGCCCGTAAGGGGGCAATGAATCACCTTCTCTTCCAGGAGTTTGATAGACTCCATGAGGGCTTCATTCACCCGTTCAAGAGTCTCGATTTGTTTTTTTAGTTCCTCTGTCTCGTTATACGTATCCTTGTGCACCGACATTGTTTTCTTTATTAAGGTAAAGGTATATAGGTAAAGGAACTGACTCGTACTTCTATAGCATCGGCTGGAACATCGCTACTGTCAAGCAAATAGAGGTTTATTCGAATCTGTTCGTTTCCTGGCTGGGGTATGTATGTCCCCTGGTAGGTCCAATCCTGCATGATGAGGGGGCTATTATCTGGAGGACGCTCCCCATGTCCATGCCAGCTTGTAAAACGAATTGCGTGGGGGTCCCAGCGGATGCTATGGGTAGAATAGGTCCCATCGGATAAAGAAAAGACAAAGCTATGCCGATTGCCGGGAACTTCAAAGGGCTGCACCACGTATTGGGCATTGGTGGATGCGTTTTTATCTCCCCAGCGGGAGAACTCAATGTCTATTTCCCGGTGGTAAGGATCGGAGAAGGTGGGATCCCAGGTAAAAAGTCCCAGTACTGCCCGGTGGTCAAGCTGGTCAATATTACTTGCGATTCGAAATTGGTATTCCCCATAGCCTAAGGAACGGGTAAGGACTACCTCTGACGCATACCACAGGGAATCAATTTTCTGGATTTTGAGCACCAGGTCCCCACTTGAAGTATCGATGAACACCGTGGTTCCCAGTCGTCCAAAGCGATTATCCCGCGGAGCCGTCGGGGTATCGCTGTACTTAACCCTCCAGGAATACCCGGACCAGCGAAAGGGAGCAGAGTAAGAGGGATCTATCGCTACCGTCGAATTTACGGAAGTACAGGCCATCATCCCCAGGGACAAAAAAAGAACTAAAACCCGTGGAACCATGGCTAGAAAAGGCTTGTTATCAACAATTGAAGGGTCAGGACATCTTTATTCCTATCACCGTAATGGGTACCAAGGGTAATCTTGAATTGGGGCCAGCGGGGGAATTGAATAAACAGACTTCCCTGCAGGATAAGCTCTTGTCCATCCACTATGGGTGCTTCCTCATCGTAGAAGCGTTCAAAGATGATTCCAGGACCTATTCGAAGTATCAAAGGTTCTTTCAACAAGGGCACGATAACCTCTCCCCGCACCCCCGGCGTAAGGGGCACATCGTTTTCTATTCCCAGGCTTCCTCCCAACGACACGGTCCAGTATTCTAACGGATACCATTGAATAAGGAGATGGGAGATAGAAGTTATTGAATGAGGAGATGTTAAAAGCCGTTCACGGATTCCCACGTAAAGGTAGGAGGTTTCCCAGTTAAAGCCGAGTTCGTAGAAAATACTATCGGTGGAGAAGGTGTTCTGCGAAAGCAGGTCTTGCTTATTGTACCGGATCCATCCTATAAGGCCATCGATGTAGATTCCCGTATCGGGGAAAACATACACCGCTCCGCCCCGGAGTCCAAAACGGGAGGGGGCTGTAAAGAAGGCCTCACTTAAAGGACTTTTCCATTCCCCTGCGGCAACCAGCGAAAGATTGGATAGGAGGGGAAATGAAAAAGACTGGTCCGTTGTAAAATACGACGTAGCATCGGCCGGTGCGATATCAAAAGAGAAAAATGAATACAGCCGATAGGGATTCTGGGCCATCGCGGTGATCGCAATAAGGCTTCCTAGGGTTACTATAAAAAAGAAACGACGCAACATAAAATATACTATAAAAGAAAACCTTCTTTTTGTCTAACCGTATTTCCTTTGTGCTTTCCCTGTGGTAAGCTATGAAGCAGGAGTAATTAGTACCATGACGTTTAAAGAAGCGGTGTCCATTGTCGAGGGGACCTTTTTTTGGGGCGATGAACTCGCCGATTCGATAGAATTACGGGCCGCCTGTGGGGCGGACCTCATGAGTGATGTGATGGCCTTTGTTAAGGAGCAGGTTCTATTGCTCACAGGCCTCGTGAATCCCCAGGTGATTCGTACGGCGGAACTTATGGATATTCGGGCGATTTTGTTTGTCCGGGGCAAAAAACCGACCCCTGACATGATAGATATGGCCCGCGATGCAGGCATAGCCCTTGCGGGTACCCGGGAGCCCATGTTTATTGCCTGTGGAAAGCTCTATGAAGCGGGGCTCCGTTCTGGTGGAACCCGTTGTATTTAAAAGAAAGGGTAATGCACTGTTCTATGGAAAGGCCCCTGCGGATAATCAAAAAAGAATTACGCCAGAAGATGCGGGAGGGCCTTGCAAAAATAGAGCCGGCTCTCTTTGTTCAGCGAGGAAAGGCCCTGGCTCAACGGATGCGGGAAGTCCCCCAATGGCAGACCAGTTCTACCGTCTTGGTGTTTCTTTCTATGCCCAGAGAAATTGATACGACACCCCTGGTAGAGGCGGCCCTTCAAGAACAAAAGCAGGTGTACGTGCCGCGGGTGGAAGAAGACCATCTGCGGTTTTATAGGATCCTTACTCTTGAGGGTCCCTGGGAGCTAGGCCTCTTTGGAATCCGGGAACCTTTTCCCCAGGGTGAACCCTGGCAGCCCCAGGGACTCGTCCAGGGAACTTTGGCGCCCCCTGTTTCTGAAGAAACAAGTAGAGAAAAAAGCGATGCGCCCTTCCCCAAAAAAAATCGGGAACAGCCGCAGGTTTTTGGAGAAGACTGCGCTGTGCCCTTTCAAAACAAGTCTCGGGGACGACCCCAGGCCCTTATTATCGTCCCCGGCATTGCCTTTGATAAAGAAGGCCGCCGTCTTGGGAGGGGAAAGGGCTATTATGATAGGTTCTTACACCAGTATGGTGCCTTTCTTTTCTCTGTAGGGGTTGGGCTTATGGAACAACTGGTACCCTCTGTGCCGGTGGATGAACAGGATGTTTTGTTAGATCTGGTTCTAACGGTTTGAAAAATCCACCGTACCTTCGGTTCGCATGTTCATTTTGTTTTGTATTCTCCATTGGCAGAAGAAGGGGATGAGGTCCATCTTGCCCCGCTACGAACTGTTGTAGTATTTTTATACATGAATTGTACATCCCATTTTTGTAAAGAGGATACCTATGGCGCGGATTAAAAGTGCATTGGAGTTGGCGCTGGAAAAAACTGAGTCGATTAAAACCGATAAAAACGCAGTGGCTGGTTTTGAGCGAAAACGAGAAGGGAAGCGACTTGCAAGTCTCTATTTGGAAAATCCAGAGGAACATTCCCTGGAAGAGGCCATAAAAAAATGCCCTAAAGAAGAGCTTCCGGCGTTAAAGCGTGGCATCTTTGAAATGCTCCTTTCCCAGATTCAATTACCGGAGAATCAGGATCACCTTTCCAAAATAGAACGTATTTTCCGGGGAATGCAGCTTATTCTGACGGACCGACGCCTACCCCAGCTGTTTAACCAGGTGATGCAGGCCTTTAGTCGATTTTTGCAGGAACAGCAGCAGTATGAAGAGACAATTAAACGGCAGTACGCCCCAAAACTTCGTCAAAAGGAAGAAGAGCTTGCCCGACGCCTGGGGCAGCGGATTCGACTGGATCCCTTCCAGGATCCGGAATTTGTGGCCTTTTACAACCAGAACATGAATATGCTGAAGGGCCAGTACCAGGCCCTGGTGGATGAAGTCCGCCAGCATCTAGAACAGTGGTTTACGGAGCAGTACGGGGCGGAGTAGCCTTCACCTTTATGCCTTTATGCTGCGGGGCGCCGGTGCCCCCTGAAAAGGATTCTTCACTTTACAGAGGGGCCTCTTTTCCATAAAAGAAGGAGTCCCAGAAAGGCCCCCCCCATGGTGACGAAGAAAACGGTCCGATACGTGCCGGTGAGATCCCGCAGCATACCCGCGCTTGATATACCAAGGATGGATGCGGTTCCATAGGCGGTGAAGAGGTAGCCGTAGACCTTCTGATACAGATTTTTCTCAAAATGTTGAGCGGTTACTGCAGGGGCGATGGCCAGCCATCCTCCGAGGGAAAACCAGAAAAGGCTGAAACTTACCACAAAGAACGGCACTCCAAATACGGGTATGGCGAGCGATGAAAGGGATGCCAGAATAATAAGCCCATAATTAAGGGTTGCCGTCTTCTGAAAACCCCACCGATCGGTTAAAAAGCCAAAAAGTGGGCGACCTGCACCGTTACACAGGGCAAAGAGGGCCATCCAGGAGGCTACCCCTTCAGGGCTTTGTCCTGCCATTTCTATTCCCACGGGACTGGCGATACTAATGGCCGTAAGACCCGCCAGGGCCCCTAAAAGGTACAGTCCCCAGAGGCGTTGAAAAAATGGATCGGTACTGCATGACCGAAGAGAAATCCTTTGGGCAGGGTTTTCGGTATTTGCTTTGGTAGTAGTAGGAATGAAAAAGCTCAACAGGGTGATAAGAATGAAAAACAATACCCCCATTATCTGAAAGGTAGCGCTAATCCCCTGGGTTGCGATAAAAGCTTGAAGCAGGGGGGCCGTTACGATCGCAGAAAGGCCAAAGCCCCCTAACACAATACCCATGGCAAGGCCCCGATGCTGAGGAAAATATTCGGTACATGCCGCAAGGGGAATGCCATACACTAAACCTACTCCCCATCCGGTAATAACCCCATAATAGAGGGTTTTAAGGATGGCCGATTGGGTGGTGCCTGCGAGAAACCAGCCAAGGCCCACTAAAAAGCCCCCAATAATAAGTAAGGGCCGTGAAGGATATCGGCGAATGATAGGGCCATTTACGGCCATGGACAGTGCGTAGGTTACCAAGAGGACAGTAAAAGGAAGGCCGCTTTCCAGGGCAGAAAAACCGTACTTTTGTTGCAGGGGAATACGAAACACGCTCCAGGAATAGACGGTCCCCAGACACAACATGATAAAAAAACCGGCCGGCAAGATTGCCCATCGTATCTTCATTCTTTGATCCTCCTCTGGAGAGGTATCCCCCTTACAGGTATCTTTCTGGTAGACAGAAGAATTGTTCCCCTTTAGAAAAGGGTCTTAAAATATCTCGTTTCTTATCCCTACCTTATCCTGAATGACAAAAATAATCAATATGTCATTTATAAATTTTCATGTCGGTACTTGCAAAAATATCTAAACACATGTATAGTTTTTTTGTGAGCCTGGAAGAAAAACTCCTGATTCTTGCGGCCTCTGCCAAATATGACGCTTCCTGTGCAACGTCGGGGAGCGATCATGGGCCAGAAGGATCTGGATCCTCAAAAAAAGGGGGGCTCTGGCAAAGAGTCCCGGCGGATTCTCCAAAAACAGGGGTAGGCCATACGGTACCCGCAGGAATTTGCCACAGTTGGACAGAAGATGGTCGCTGTGTATCCCTGTTAAAGGTGCTTTTTTCTAATGTATGTCGCTACGATTGTGCCTATTGCGTCAATCGGGCATCAGCGGATACACCCCGGACAAGTTTTACCGTGGATGAACTGGTGCGTCTGACGATAGAGTTTTATCGGCGCAATTATATTGAAGGCTTGTTTCTGTCATCAGGTATTTTTGCGGATCCCGACGTGGTGATGGAACAGCTCATTCGGGTGGCCCGTCGTTTACGGGAAGAAGAAGGCTTTGGGGGCTACATTCACCTTAAAATTATTCCGGGGACCACAGAGAAATTCATTGCCGAGGCAGGTCGCTGGGCGGATCGGCTCAGCGCCAACATAGAACTGCCCACCGAAAAGAGTCTTTCCTATCTGGCACCTCAGAAAAATGGCAAGATCATTCTCCAGTCGATGGACCAGTTTCATGGCCTTTTTTCTCAATTTCAGCAAGACCGTCAGCGGATCCGGCAAACCCCTCGCTTTGCTCCTGCGGGACAAAGCACGCAGTTGATTGTGGGGGCGAGTCCTGAAAACGATCGCCAGATTATTTCCCTTTCCGAGGCCTTATACCGGAAGTTTGGTCTGCGACGGGTTTACTATTCTGCCTATATTCCCGTCGGTAAAAATGGGAGGGGTGGCATCATTGATCCCCGTTTGCCGGATATCCCGGGGCCACCGCTCGTGCGGGAGCATCGTCTGTATCAGGCCGACTGGCTTTTGCGCTTTTATAAATTCAGGGCGGAAGAGATTTTCCCTGAAGATAGGGACTTCCTTGATCCCCACCTGGACCCCAAAACGGTGTGGGCCCTGAATCATTACGAGGTTTTCCCGGTGGATGTTCAGTATGCGGACTACGAAAGCCTCTTGCGGGTACCGGGTATTGGGGCCCGATCGGCCCGGCGAATTCTAGAACAACGGCGTTTGCATTCCCTTTCTTTTGATACCCTGCGCCGACTTGGGGTGGTTCTTAAACGGGCCCGATATTTTATTTCCGTGGCAGGGAAACGGTTTGAGCAAGAAGAAGATCCAAAACGCATTCGTTACGTTCTTTCCGACAGTGATGGGGCGGGCTACCAGCTTCCTCTTTTTGAATTTTAGCAAAGCACCAATCGCTGACCTTAAGAGGGTGGCTAGGAAAAAAAAATGGAGGTTCCGATGAGATCCTTTTATTATGATGGTTCCTTCCTGGCGCTCCTTGCGGGGGCCCAGAATTTCTTTACCCGTTATGGAAATGATAACCTGGAATTCAGGGTGATAAGAAAAGGAGAAAAACCAGGGGTTCTCCCATCGACATCGGGCCAACAGGAACTATTATTTCAGGAAATTCCAGAGGAAGAGCCCTGGGCGACTCAGCTTTCTTATGCGGCTGAAATCCAGGCTCGCCTCTCTTCATATGATGCGGAATTTGTGGATACCCTTTTTTTTGCCTGGATGGCCCGGCGGGAAGATGTGACATCCCTGGCCCACCTTGTGGTTCGGGCCCTCGGAGCTCTAGCCCAGGGCAAGCCCCTGAGTACGGTCTATGGCAACAGAACAGATCCTCTCTGTAACGATTTCTGGGAAGCCGCGCGACAGGCCCAGCGGGAATTTCATGTCCTGGCGGGTATGCTCCGTTTTGCCCCTGCCCAGGATGGCACGTTGGTGGGCCGCTGTGCCCCCGAAACCTACGTTTTACCCGCACTGGCTGCCCATTTTTGTGCCCGTTTTGGGAAACACCCCTGGGCTATCCTCGATGTGGGGCGAAAAGAATGGGTGTTCTGTGCCGATGGCATCCACCTTCGTTTTGATACCTATATTTCCAGCCAGGGAGAACCCTATGTGGTGGAACCGGGTATCCAACCGGAAGAATACGAAGCCCTCTGGCGGGGGTATTTTAAAGCCATTTCTATAACCTCTCGAAAGAATGTAGAACTACAGAAAAAACTGGTCCCTTTAAAATATCGCCCCTACATGATCGAATTCCTGGAACCCAAAGAACGTCTCGATACCCCCTCTGTTTCCCTTACCGATGCTGCCCGGCGGTACCTGAACAGTTTTCAGGAAATAGAAGCTGAACAGATTGACGGGATGCCAAAAAAAGAAGAGGGGCTTCGTTAGGGCCCCCTCTGTATGATACTATGTGTAGAGGCCCCGGGGCCCCTCTCGGCGTAAGGGGTAAGAGCGCCGTATGCTCATGGTGGGGTAGTATGGGTAACGCCACAGCGCTAGAAAAAAGGGCCTTTAAGGAAAATTGATTGTTTGTGAGTCAGGAAGGCGGCTATTTTAGCACCTCCGATGTTCTGTGTTAGTTACCATATCCAGAGGGAAAAATATTGAAATTAGAACTTTTTACGCTCTGTGATTTTGCACAGGAAAATAATGGGAAACTTACCATTGTGGGGACCTTTGATACCATTGCGGCCCGGGCTTTCCCCTGTTTTCATCCATCGCTGATGGTGGTGATTCGTCTCCGTTTTGACCTTTGGGAATTTGGGACCCATCGCTTTACCATAGAAGTGCGTGATATAGAGGGAAAACACATGATTGAACCCTTGCAAGGAAGCATCGACGTTCGTAGTGTGGGCAATGCTACGGCGGTTTCCCATGTGCTCTTTTCTCTGCAAAATTTTGCACTTCCTGCACCCGGCCTTGCGAGCTTTACCCTCTACGTGGATGAAAAAGAAATAGGCACACTCCCCCTCTATATCAAGAAGGCATAAAGGGACTTCCACGAACCTTTTCTCGTAAAACAATGTTGTGAAAAAAGAAGGCCTCTCCGGGGCCAAATCTTTACCCAAAGGAAAACCGTCTTCTCTTTTCCCGTGGTTCGTCCCGATAGAAACTTATTTAGGAGGCCCCTTACTTAACAGATTTCACCTTTATTGTAGGTATCGTAGAAACTTGGCAGTTGGCAGCATCGTTTCTCTCAATTATTCAGCCCATGCCTGGCCTTAAAAGCCCGAAGTTCTTCCATGGTTGGGGGTTCTGCCCCATGCCGGGTGCACACGAGCGATGCGGCCAGGTTCGCAAAAGAAAGGGCCTCCGACAGTTCCCCCTGAGAAAGGCTCGAAAGGGCAGAGGATGACATTTTCCCTTTTTGCTCAAGCCAGGCAAGGAATGCCCCATGGAAGGTATCTCCTGCGCCAATAGTGTCTGCCACGGGGACCTCCACCACCGGGGCCTGACAGGAAATAAAGGTCCCATCGGCTCGACGAAGCTTTGCCCGGGCGCCTTCTTTGCCAAGTGTTACAACAACCAGGGTGGGCCCAAGGGCTAAGATCCGATCGATGGCCCCTTCCCGATCTATGGTGGGGTAAAGGTAGGAGAGATCCGCATCGGAAATCTTTACGATCCTGCTCATGCGACACCAGGATTCTACGCTGGAAACATAGGCCTCTCGGTTCTGAATCAACATGGGCCGTACATTGGGATCAAAAGAGATTACCAGAGTGGGGTTCTGGGTTATACTGCGTTTGATAAACCCTTCTATCGTAGAGCTAATCGGAGTAAGCAGCATCGAAATGGATCCAAATTGAATACAGCGAACATCCGAGGGGAGGCTTTGGGGGAGATCCTCTGGCAACAGGGACGTATCGGCACTTCCCTCAGTATAAAAGGCGTACTGGGGTTCTTTGCCTGGCTCTAGCTGTACAAAGGCAAGGGTGCTGTGCTGTTCCCCTCGACGAATAAAAGAAGTGGCTACATTATTCTGAGTCAATCGATTTATTAAAAGTTCCCCAAAAAAATCTCGGGATAAGCGTCCTAAAAAGGCCACGGGGGCTCCGAGACGGCCGATGGCGATGGCGGTGTTGTAGGGACTTCCGCCTGGTATGGGGCGATACACCGGATTCCCCTCCTTATCGTTACCCGGTACCATGTCGATGAGGGCTTCCCCGCAACAGATGATCATGTCTACCTCCTTCCTCTGGACATTCTATAAAAAAATATGCTTTATGGTAAGTATACAGGTTATATTACCATGACATTTGTAATTGATGCCCATACCCATTCAGTGGCTTCAGGCCATGCTTATTCAACGATCGATGAACTTGCCCGAGGGGCCCGACAAAAAGGCCTTTCCGGATTTGTGGTGGCCGACCATGGTCCTGCCATGCCGGGAACTACCCATCCTTACCATTTTGGGAACCTTCGGATCCTTCCTGAATATATCGAAGGGGTCCGGTGCTACAAAGGAATCGAAGCTAATATCATCAACGAAAGGGGGGACATCGACCTCGACGCCCACCTTATTGCCCGCCTCGATTTTGTTCTGGCGGGGTTCCACGAGATCTGTTTTGCCAGTCAGGGAATTGTAAAAAATACCGAAACCCTGGTGGCCACCCTGGCAAACCCCCTGGTGGATGCTATCTCCCATCCGGGGAATCCTTCGTATCCTATCGATATTGAGGTGGTGGTGGAAGCGGCCCGTTCTTATGGCAAGGCCCTGGAAATTAACGATAGTTCCTTCCGTATTCGCAAGGGGAGTGACGAAAACTGTCTGCGTATTGCCCGGACCTGTGTGGAAAAGGCCTGCCTTATGGTTACCGGTAGCGATGCCCACTACTACCTTGATGTGGGGCGCTTTGATGAGGTACATAAAATTCTTACTGCCGCGGGGGCTCCCGAAGAACTCGTAATTACCACATCCTTTAAGCGCTTTGATGATTTTGTTCAGACCCGCCGTTCGGAGCGGAAAAAATATGCCGCGGTTTCTTAGAAGAAAAACCGGAAGAATACGGAACTCACAAAGGCTTTCTGTATGAAGCGACTTTCTTTCGAGGCCCTTAAGGAAATGTTCCACACAGAACGGCTTCTGGAGCGGCTTATTCTGGCGGTTGCTTCTGTTCGGGATTCCCAGGTGGGCCCCCTCTGGTGCGATAAACCCATCGTTCCCTGTAACGCTGTGCGGATCCGACCGGTGTTGATTAAAGAGACCCTTCGGTATCAGGGGGAATATCGATGTGGAACCCAGAGTCTCCATCGAAATTATGAGAAAAAAGAACTGGAAGCGGAGCTACCGCTCCTGTTAAAGGCGTACCAGGAGTGGCATATATATACCGACCTCTTTGACCTTGAAATTAAAAGGCTTGCTTCCCAGGAGTATAGTCTTCGTCAAACACCGGCCTCTAAAAAGAAACCCTCCCTTATGCATAATCGGGAAAAAAACTATCGCCTTTCAGGCCCCATCCCCTTTTTGATACACCTGGGGCTCATGGATGAAACAGGGAATGTATTTCCCCGGGCAATGGATAAGTATAAGCAGATCAATAAATACCTTGAATTTATTGATGCGGTGCTACCCTCTTTCCCCGAGGGAGAGCCGCTGCGGATCGTAGACTTTGGATGTGGCAAGGCCTATCTTACCTTTGGGCTGTATCACTACCTGCACAATCAGATGGGGCGCTCTGTTAGTATTACGGGGCTCGATCTAAAAGAGGAGGTTATTCGTTTTTGCAACCAGGTAGCCCGGGATCTCAGAATGGAGGGGCTTTCCTTTAAGCAAGGAGATATCGCCCGGTATATGGCCGAAGAGCCACCCCACCTGGTGGTAAGTCTTCATGCCTGTGATACCGCTACCGATGCGGCCCTGGCTCAGGCCCTCCAGTGGCAGAGCCCCGTGATTCTTGCAGTCCCTTGTTGTCAGCACGAATTGTTGGATCAACTCAGGGCCCCCGCTATGGATCCCATTCTTCGGTATGGCGTTACCCGGGAAAAGCAGGCGACCCTTGTCACCGATGCTTCCCGGGCCCTCATGCTCAGGGCCTTTGGCTACACCGTGGATATGGTGGAATTTATTCCCCTGGAACATACCCCCAAAAATGTGTTAATCCGGGCATACCGGGACCCCCACAAGAAGCCCCGAAGTACCATTACGATAGATGATCCGGGATACCGGGCATACCGGGATTTTCTTGATACCTGGGGGGTAGGCAAGACCTTTCTGGAAGGGGAGTTATCCCGTCGGGGACTTGTGGGGGGACCCATCAGCATTAGGTAGTGGATCCCTTTTAGCCTTGTTTTTCAAACCTTACTCAACTTCTGCTATCACTCTGTGTACCGGTTCCCTTTTAAAATACGAGAATAAGCCTCCATTACCCCTTAATAGCACCGCCGGTGAGTCCTGCTACGATGTACTTTTGTGAAGTGACAAAAAGAATGAGTGCTGGAAGCATGGCAAGACTTAAATAAGCAAGAATTAAATTCCAATCTGAAGCGTGTTGCCCTTGAAAATTCATAACCCCCATCGGTAACGTGTAATAGGCTTCAGTATTAAACACAAGTAGGGGCAAAAAGAAATTGTTCCAACTTGCCACAAGAACAATAACAGCACTTGTTGCAATGATTGGTGTAGAAAGAGGAATTACCATGTTAATTAAAAAACCGAGGGGGCCGTATCCATCTATCGAGCAGGCGTCTTCTAAGTCTTTAGGTATATGTAAAAAGAACCCTCTCAAGAGAAGTACCGTCATTGGTATTTGAAAAGCTACCTGGGGGAGTATTACCCCAAAATAATTATCAAGCAGTTTAAGATTCTTTACCTGTAAGTAAAGGGGAAGAATTGCAACTGCCAGGGGAAACAGAAGTCCGAGCATAAAGTAATTTTTAATGATCTCTCTTCCACGAAATTGGACGCGAGCAAGAGCGAACGCTGCCATTACACAAACAATAAGAGTGAGTATTACAGTTCCTGCGGCTACAAGAATAGAATTAAAAAGGGACCGCCAAAAAGTTCCAACCGAACCAGTTAGTAAATCAATATAGTTGTTATAATATGGAGGATTGGGGAGCCCTACAGGATCTGTCAGGAGCTGTCCATTTGATTTGAGTCCACCTACAAATCCCATATACAGCGGAATAAGCACAATAAATGAAAGTATAATGCAAAATGTATATTGAACGACTCGACGAGAGAAAGAAATTGACAGGTTCTTTTTTTTCATATTTGTTTCTCCTCATTCTTCATCAATTGATTGTTGTAAATAATGCTAAAGATTAAAGTGAAAAGGAATATAACAACAGCAACAGCACTTCCATATCCAATATTGAATCTTTGAAGTCCGAATTTATAAAGATAGGTGACCATCGTCTCAGCCGAATTCACTGGATCTCCTTTACCCATTGCCCAGACAACATCGAATACTTGAAAGGAGCCCACAATCGAAAAGAAAATAGATATTAATAGGGTCGAACGGATGAGAGGCAAAACAATTTTACGGGTTATCTGACTTTCTGATGCCCCGTCGATTTTTGCTGCCTCTTTTATTTCTTCAGGAATATCCTGAAGCCCTGCTATCAGGATAGACATGTGAAATCCAAAATATTTCCAGATAATGGTAACAAGAATACCCGCAAGCACTGTTGAAGGGTTCCCAAGAATTGCTGGTACCGGTGCACCGGGAGCAAAAAATGTGTATAAGGCTTTTACTAAACCGTACTGGGGGTTATAGATAAATTGCCAGAGAATCCCTGTTATAACTTCGGAAAGAATATATGGCAGGAAGAAAAAAGTACGAAAAACCAGGGCAAACTTAAAATCTTTATTACAAATAATAAGAGCTGCGTATAAAGCGAGGGGTATCTCGATAACAAGAGATACAATCATGATAATAATGTTATGAATTATCGCTTTATGGAAAATAGCATCTTTAAAAAGCACTGTAAAATTCTTCAATCCCCGAAAATCAACAAGCGGCCCGAGACCATTCCATTTAAACAAACTAAAATAAGCAGCTTGAAAAACCGGGAAGATAACAAACAAAGAAAAAAGAATTAACGCTGGCCCTAATAAGAATACTAGTAATGGTATTTGACTGTAGCTCTTTTTCATAGAAGTACTTCCTGGTATTTAAACTATTATGTCCGATAAGCGTACCCGCTTATCGGACACCGTTTGAATTTTAATTATACTTTAAACTTTTTTGAAAACTGACAAACTATTGCTCATATGCGGCTTGGATAGCAGCACAGGCCTGGGCGGGTGTCATAGTGCCCGCAAGAATAGCTTGTATTGCATCATTAACGGCAGCCCCAGCCGCAGGAGGAAGGAACTGATCAAGATAGAGTTGATAGTAAGTACATTTGTCTACAATGCTTTTTACTAGTTTTGCATTCTCATCCTTAATCCCCACATCAGCCCCTTTTACGGTTGGAATGATACCGGCAATGGTAGCATACCGGGCGTTATTTTCCTTACTGTCAAGGAATCGAAGGAATTCTATAGCTTCTTTGGGGGCATTTTTCCCAATTGCCATACCATTCCCACCACCAATTACGTCGGTGATTTTTCCCTTTCCACCCTTAATTGCGGGGAACGGAGCACATCCTAACTTGTCTCCTAAGCCTTTCTTGCTGGTAGAGCTATCGTTTTGAACGTTCGGAGCCCACTGTCCCATAATCTCCATTGCTGCCACTCCATTACCCACCAATGCTGCCTCATCATTGTAGGTGGCTCCTAAGAAACCATCCTGGAAAGGTTTAAGAGCTGCCAGATCTGCAAGTATCTGTCCGGCCTTTACAAAGGTGGGATCCTTAAAGCCTGCTTTGTTCTTTCCCGAGAAGGTGTCTTGGAAAAGCTGAGCTCCTCCGAGCCGAAGAGCAATGTAAGACCAGATGTGCATGGCGGGCCATTTATCCCCTCCTCCGAGGGCTATAGGGGTAATACCTGCCGCTTTAAGTTTTTTGACAAGGGTTATAAAATCGTCCCAATCGGTGGGGAAGCTCTTGTATCCAACTTTCGCCAATAACTCTTTGTTATACCACACGGTAATGGCTCCCATGTCATGGGGGGCACCATAGATTTTCCCATTATAAGAATAAACTTCCCATACTCCAGGGGCCATGGTATTCCAGAAACCACTGTCCTTTACTTCCTTGGTGATATCTTTCAGTAAACCTGCTTTAGCATATTCAGCAAGTACGCCACCACCCCAACTGTGGAAAATGTCTGGTGGATTCCCCGACTGCATTACGGTAGTCAGTTTGCTTTTGAATGCTTCGTTCTCTAGAATAGTAACTTCTATCGTAACGTTGGGATGGGTTTTCATGAATTCATCTACTACGCTCTGATAAAAACCTTTGTCAGTTGGTGCTGTACCGATGTGCCAGAACGAAATCTTCACAGGTTTAGTCTGTGCACTGACACTCAATGATGCAATTACCAGCATTGCTATCATTGATGTAACAATCCTTTTCAAATTCATTCTGTCCTCCTTACATAAAAGTGATTTTTCAACCTTGCGGTCAAACTTAGTTAATGATGAGGTGTTTTTCTTTAGATTGGGATAGGACTAATACCGATTTTTTGTATAGGACTTTTTACCTATAGTCTTTATTGCTATTATTTCTTTACTATATCTTTTTTATCTTCTTCCCTTTCCCTTAGGGGTAAAATAAGGCGAATATTGTTCTTCCCGGTTTCAAAAAGAAGCTTCAACGTTTGTATGAGCATGGCCCGGCTTTCCGCATCGAGATTGGAAATCGCTTCTCCCATGGCGCGGGCCCGCTGCAGCCAATTGGAGGAAAGCTCTGTAAAGCTGGTGATGTCGGTGGCCTCGATAATATCGAAGAGGGCATCAATAAACCGTTGCCGTTCGGTGGTACTCAGAGCTCCCAGCCACTCTTTGATGGTTGAATCGATAAAGCGGCTTGTGTCGGATACGGTATCGACGCATACAAAATTGGGGCCCTGAACCACCCACGAATAGGGGTCATGTTGCGCAATACCCCGTTGGGTGCTCTGCACAATGGTGTAGCGCTCCGAATGTTCAAGGAGCATCCCGATGATCGAAGACTGGGGCACGTACGCAAAGAGCCTTCCTTCGAGTTCCCGGAAACCCTTTTGGGCGATGGTTTTCTCATTGAAACCGGGCCCATCGTTGTTATACACCGCCCGTATTCTTCGGCGACTCCAAAAACCACAAAAAGCTGCGGCATACACCGCCAGGTTGCCCCCTTTGGAGTGCCCGCCGATGCGAAGTTTCCCATGGAGCCGCCGGGCGATATGCTCAAGGTATGCTACCGCCAGGTGTTGGGCCGGCACAGGGGTCATGAAGCTCATGTTAAAGTCTTCTTTCCAGCCTACTACCGTGGCGTCGGTGCCCCGAAACGCCACATAGTGACTCCCATCGGGAAGGGAAAAGGTGACCGCTGCAAACTGGGTTTCCACTTCCCGATCAAAGCGGTTTTGAAACGCCGAAAGCCGTACCCTGGCGAATCGTTCGGTGTTTGCGGCCCTGCTAAAAAAATCAATGTGTTGTTTCATCCGTTCTGAGAAGGGGTGCCCATGGATATCCCGGTAGTTGGACCGGGCAAATCTCTGGGCTACTTCGGCAATGGTGGGTCCCCTTTTTTCGGCTTCAGAAGGTACGAGTCCGTCAAAGGGGAGATAGGCAAACACACTGAACATCAGGTTGTCCACCGGCGTAAAAGGACTCATGGCAAAACTCAGGTCCCCCCGCCACAGGAGGTAATCTTCTATATTGGTACTCGTCGTGGATACCATACCAGTAGTATACATCACGGAGGTACAAAAGTGCAGTATGGGTACCTGCCGCGTACGCGGGTTTATCGTCGTGGCAACTGTGGTTGTGGTGGCTGGTCAGGGCTGGATACTATTTGGGCGGGAATATCCCCGTGGGGTTTTCTTCTTTGCCATATCCTGAGGGGACTGGTAGAAGGTACAGCCCGACTGACGATATCAGGACTGCAAAGCAAGGGCGATAAGAAACTGCGACGCCATAGCTATATTTTTTATTTTGATTTTGCTATCATGCTTCCATGAATATCCTTCTTACCAACGATGATGGTATTTCCTGTCAGGGGATTTGGGCATTAAAAAGCGCCCTCGAGGCTGGTACGTCCCACAAAATCTATGTGATTGTTCCAGAGGACAATCGCTCCGGTATTTCCCATGGGATTACTATGCGGGGGCCCATACGGGTTCGTTACCGGGAAGAGCGGGTGTGGACCTGTTCGGGGACGCCCGCCGACTGTGTCATTGTGGGGCTTCTGGGTGAACATCTTCCGGTACGGCCTGATCTTATCCTTTCTGGCATTAATGAAGGCCCTAACCTGGGGACTGATATCATTTATTCGGGAACCGCCGCCGCGGCTCGACAGGGGGCCCTGCACGGTATTCCCAGTTTTGCGCTAAGCATGGGCACCTATGATTCCTTTTTTTATTATGATGTGGCGGCCCGCTATATAGCAGAAAATCTGGAAAAATTCCTCCCGTTATGGGGAAAGGACACCTTCATCAATATCAATTTTCCCAATACCGCGTCATTGCAGGCTGACTTCCGTATAACCTATCCTTCCCGGCGTTCCTACAAGGATACGCTGGTCCGTTTCGTGGGTCCCGATGGACATCACTACTGTTTTATTGATGGCGGCGAAGTGAGCACCCACCCCGAAGAAGGCTCCGATGCGGATGCGGTGGAACGGGGCTATGTTTCGATAAGCAGGGTGTATATTCATCCCTTAAGTGTAGAACAGGTAAAAACAACCTGATACCTTCCCTGTCCCGATGGCGAACAGGGGTCCTTCGGTAAACGTTCTAATGAGGTGCTTTGATATTGATGCCCCTGTCCCGATGGCGAACAGGGGGTCCTTCGGTAAAAGGGTAAAATAAAGAATCGATAAGATAAGGAAATCGCGAAGAGATAGGGCAAGAAATTCGCCAGGAAGGGAATTCCCGTAAGCTGGTGAACAATGAAGGGGCCGCACGGAAAGCCCCTTACGAAGGTTCTGAAGTGATAGCCGAAAGGTGGTGCCCCTTGATCCCCTGGGGATACAGCAGGGGATGATTTTTTAGTACCGACAAAGACCTAACTATCCCAGGGAAAATCCAGCCCCCCTTCGATCCAATCGACAAACTGGCGGGCGCTGCGGGGAGAGCGGCCATTGAACCACTTTTCCCAGCGAAGGGCCTGCTCTCTCAAGGTTGTCCCTGGTATGGTAAGACCCCGCTCCTGAGCTATCTTCTGGACAATCGTAAGATATTCTTCCTGGCCGGGGGTGCTGAACACCACGGTAAGGCCAAAGCGGTCTGCCAGAGAAAGTTGTTCCTGCATGGTGTCAAAGGCCCGCATGTCGCCGCTTTCCAGGGCCGCCGCCGCAGCGGCCGTATCGGGTCGATCGGCCCTGCTTTCCCGGACAAGGTGTCGCCGGTTACTGGTAGCATAGATTACCACGTTATCCGGCCGCTGATTGACGCCCCCTTCAAGAAGGGCCTTAAGTCCTGTGTAGGAATCATCCAGGGTTTCAAAGGAAAGGTCGTCAATGTACAGGATGAATCGATAGGGGCGGTCACTTAAGGTGTTAATTATCCGGGGGTAATCCTGGAGATGCTGTTTGTCTACTGCGACGAGTCGAAGTTTTTCCCCGGCGAATTCGTTGCATACCGCTTTAACGGTGGCAGACTTTCCCGTCCCTCGATCTCCGTACAAAAGAAGGTTGTTTGCCCGGTGTCCGCTTATAAAGCGCCGGGTATTGGCAAGAACTATTGCCCGTTGAGCCTCGTATCCAAAAAGCTGAGAAAGTCGTATAGGGTCAGGCAGGAGGGCAGGTTGAAGGGGCATCTCTTCCTCTGGTTTCCAGACAAGGAAGGAATGCTTGCCGAGATGGCCAACCCCCTCGCTCTTCCAATAGGCCAGCAACCCCTCTAAAGCGGTGTCCCAGCTTTTATGGGAGGGAAAAAGGGGGTGCTCCCCCGAATGGCGAAAAAAGTGGGAGAGGATGGCCTCTTCCTTTTTGATACGCTGGCTTATATCGAGGGTAAGCCGATCACTGAAAAGACTGAGAATGGGCTCGATCAACTCTACCGTGGTGCAAGAGGCGATTGTCTGAAGGTAAAGCAGGTCAAGGCGGGCCTGTTCCAGCAACGCTGGCGCAAGGGACTTCCCCCTCTGGGTCTTATCCCCGGCGATATGCCCTGATTCCGGTGCGAGCGCCTCGGCTGCAAGGGTTAAGGGGTTTTCATCGTGGAGAATAAAATCGATAATGAGTTCGTGAAGTGAACGCTCTTCAGAAAGAACAAAATGCATAACGTCGGTCCACAAACGGATAAGACCAATCTTGTCCGGCAGGTGGAGCGGTACCGACGTGATACTTTCTTCCAGTTGGGCTATGCGGGAAAGCAATCGATACAGGGGAGCAAAAAAGGGAGCCTCCTTGAGATTTTTAAAAAGAACGAGAGATTCAATGTAAAACAGTAATCGTCTTGCCCCCTTCTGTGGCATAGAGGCCCCCTTTATTCCTGGGGCATTTCAAAGAAGAGGGCCCCTGTCAGGCCCTCTTTTAGCCCCTTTCTCTTTCTGCTCCTCCGCATTCCCTTCCACACTATGATGGTGCAGTTTTAACAAGGGTCCGTTTTTTTATTTTACCGCTACAACGGGAAACAGGGAAACCATTGCGGGCCCGTTCAAAATAGCTGTTTTTTATTTTACCGCTACAACCTCTTCCTCTTGTGGGCGCTTTTCTCCAATCGTTGTTCCTACCAGGATATCATACTGGAGCATTTTAAACACCTTGGTGGGGCACTTGGCCACACAAACCCCACAGGAGGTACACTTCGTGTAGTCGACTTCAGGAATACCGTTAACCATAGTAATGCATTGCTCGGGGCAATTTTTTACGCAGATTTCGCATTTAATACAGCCTACCTTACAGGTCTTTATCACCATCGCCTTAATCGGATTTCGGTTAGAACAGATGACCATGGAACCTTTTCGATTCTTGGGAACCTTCTTTAGAATCTGCTGAGGGCATTCGGCGATACACATGCCACAACCGGTACATTTATCGTAGTCCACGTGGGGCAGGCCATCTTCTCCCATATGAAGGGCATCAAACTGGCAAACCGCCACACAGTCGCCGTATCCAAGGCATCCCCAGGAACACAGCTTGGTCCCGCCCGCGGAAAGTTTAGCGGCCCGGCAGGTTTTTACTCCTACGTAGGTACCCTTAAGGGGGGCATGCTCTTTAGAACCCTGGCAGGCCAGGACGGCCACCACATCCTCCGCAGAGGCCTGTACTCCCATAAGACGGGCAAGCGCCTCGGCCACCGCCTTTCCTCCAGGGGCGCAGCGGGTAACCTCGGTACTCCGGCCTGCCACGGCTGCGGCGTATCCATCGCAGCCAGGGAAGCCACAGGCACCGCAGTTAGCCCCCGGCAGTATATCCCGCACCTGTTGTACCAGGGGATCTACCTCTACCTTGAAAAATTCTTTAAAAAATCCCAGCGCCAGCCCTAAGGTAAAGGCCAGGAGCAGGGCAAAAAAAGTGGTGATAAGTATGATAGTCATGGATTCCCCCTATTTAACCAGTCCCGAAAAGCCCATAAAGGCCATGGCGAGGAGGCTCGCAGAAACAAACAGAATGGGCGTGCCCTTTAAAAAGGCAGGAATAGGACTTGTTTTGATACGATTGCGGATTCCTGCCATGAGTAAGAGGGAGAGGAGGAATCCTAAAGCCGCCCCTACGGCGTACACCAGGGCTTCCAGAAAGGAGTAGCCCTTGCTGATGTTATCAAAGGTTACCGCCAGGATTGCACAGTTAGTGGTGATGAGGGCCAGGTATATCCCCATCGAGGTATACAGGGCAGGAACCATTTTCTTAAGATAGAATTCTACCAGCTGTACCAGGGACGCAATGATAAGAATAAATACAAGAATCTGAAGGAATTCGAGCCCCAGGGGTTTCAGGATAAAGTGATAGATAGGCCAGGTTACCGACGTGGCCAGGACCGTTACAAAGGTGACAGCAAGACCCATCCCTACTGATTTGTTTTCATCGCTACTCATCCCGATAAAAGGGCAGAGGGCTAAGAAGCGCATCAATATGACATTATCAATGAGCAGGGCAGAGATAAAGATTTTGAATAGATTCATTTGCACTCCTCCTCACCGTTTTTTAATCGGGATTTTAAAAAGAGATTGAATGAAATAAAGAGGGCAAAAACCAAAAAGCCCCCCGGCGAAAGGATAAAGAAAATGATGGGCTGATAGCTTTCGGGCATGATCCGGATGTTAAAAATGGTACCGTTTCCAAGAAGCTCTCGAATCATGGAAATGCCCAATAACACCCAGGTGTACCCCAAACCCATACCGAGGGCGTCGGCGATAACCTCCGGGATGGGCCGTTTGCTCGCAAAGCCTTCCACCCGTCCCATGATAATACAGTTTACCACGATAAGGGGGATAAAGACCCCCATGGCCCGGGAAAGGTCAGGGAAATAGGCCTTAAGCAGGTAATCGATGACGGTGGTAAAGGCGGCGATGACAATGATGAACACGGGGATACGGATCGAATCGGGGATAAGCTTGCGGAAGCTGCTAATCACTATCTCGGACATGAGGAGCACAAAGGTCATGGAAAGCCCCATCCCTACACCGTTTGCTGCGGCGGTGGTTACCGCCAGGGACGAACACAAACCGATCATCAACATGAGGAGCGGGTTTTCCCGGACAAGGCCGTTTTTAAAAATGGTAAGGTACCGTTTCATTTGGTGTTTCCTCCCTCGCTGGTGAGCCATGCGTAGGCGGCCTGACTGGCTACTTTTACTACGGTGGTTACCGCCTTGCTCGTTATGGTAGAGGCCGTAATGGCTACCACATCTTCTTTCACCTGGAATTTATCCTGGACCGATTTCCCCTTGAATTGACCGTAAAAGGTTATTCCTGAGCGCCGATCGACGAAATAGCTCGGATTAGCCGCATTGGCCCCCAGACCGGGGGTATCCTTGTTTTCCAGGATTTTGACGCCGCTAATCGTGCCTTCTCTGGTCACTCCCACCAATACTGTGATAGGTCCCCCGTAGCTTGAACCTACCGCCCGGACTGCAACCCCCAGGGGCTCGTCCCCTTGAAGAATAAGGTACTGGTTCTTGAACTGTACCTGAGGGTCAGAACTGGAAAAGGCCCCGGTGATTTCTTTAAATTGATCTCCCTGGGGAAACAGATCTTTTAAGGATTGCTCCAGATCTGCCCGTTGCCGTTCCGTAATAACCTGTTGGGTCCCCGTATACACAAAGGCCAGCCCCACGCAGGCCACGGTTGCGTAGGCCGCAAGGATGAGGCCCAGCCGAACCATCTGCTTCATTTTGAACCTCCCTGGGAAGAACTACCACCACTTTGGCCTTTGCCGGATATTCCGGCGGGCGCCTTCTGCGGGGGCACAAAGCCGTATTTTTTCTGGATAAGCCGATTAAGGAAGGGAGTAAAGGCATTCATGATCAGGATTCCGTAACTGGTCCCTTCGGGATAGCCCCCCCATTTCCGGATGAGCACCGTAATAAGCCCCGCCCCGATACCGAAAATGATTTTTCCCCTGGCGGTAAGGGGGGCAGAAACGTAATCGGTGGCCATGAACACCGCCCCAAACATAAGGCCCCCCGCAAGGATGCCAAAAAGGCCATCCATCCCCAGAAGCCAGCTTACGATAAAGGTGGTCACGATCATTGCCGCCGGGGCCCGCCAATCGATGGTGCGGGTAATGAGCAGGTAAAAGGCCCCCACCAAAATTAACAGTATCGAAGATTCCCCGATACACCCCGCCCGATTCCCTAGAAAGAGGGTAAGGAGTACCGACCCATAGTTTGAGGAAAGGCTGAGCCCCGATTGGACGAGATTGTTCCCCACGTCGGCCATGGCGCCTCCCATTTTAATGATATTGAGGGGAGTGGCGGTACTGACCGCATCGGTAAGGGCTGCGGAAAAGCCCACCGGCCGATGCCAGGTGGTGAGGGCGGCGGGAAAACTCATGATAAGGAAGGCCCGCCCGATAAGGGCCGGGTTAAAGGGGTTGGCGCCAAGGCCCCCGAAAAACTCCTTGGCTACCACAATGGCAAAGAATGACCCCATGGCGGTCATCCACCAGGGGGTAGAGGGGGGAAGGACCAGCGCCAGAAGGAGCCCCGTTACTACCGCGGAAAGGTCCTTGTACCGCAATTCCTGACGGGTAACAAGGCGAAAGAGGGTTTCCGAAAGGACCGCCGTTGCTACCGAGACCACAATCGTAATCAGTGCCGGAAAACCATAAAGGTAGATACCAAAAATGGTCAGTGGTAAAAGGGCCAGAATAACATTCCCCATAAGGGCGGAGGTAGTGACAGGAGAACTAAAGTGAGGACTCGATGCAAGGATCAAGAGTTTCTGATTGTTTGCCATCTTTTCTGTTTCTCCTTTATTTTGCACTCAAAGCAGCTTCTTTGGCCCGCTTGTTGCGCAGTAATTGTTTTCCTACCCGGAAGCGCTGGACCAGTTGAATATGGGCAGGACACACATAGGTACAGGCCCCACATTCGATACAGTCCAGAAGGCCGATACGGGCCGCTGCTTCCAGGTCTCCCGTTTTTAAGGCAATATTCATGATCACCGGAGAAAGCCGGCAGGCACAGGCCCGAATACACCGACCACAGCGGATGCAGGGTCCCTCTTCGTCATTGTCCCGCTGGAATTCTTCGCGGGTCATGAACACGACGCCGGAGGTGTTTTTCTGGATAGGGATACCTAAATGGGGTACCGCCGTTCCCATCATGGGGCCACCAAAAATCACCTTTGCAAGATGCTCTTCATCAAGTTCTATTTCTGAGGAGGGGATATCGGAAACAAGGGTTCCAATGGGGGCGATGATATCCTTCGGAGTCTTACATGCCCCGCCAGTAACGGTGAGTCCCCGTTCAATGAGGGGTTTACCTTCATAAAAGGCCTCCGCGATAGCCTTCAGGGTCCCCACATTTTGCACCACACACCCCACATCCATCGGGAGTCCCCCTGAGGGAACCTCTTTTCCCGTGATGGCGGTGATAAGCATCTTTTCGCCCCCCTGGGGATACTTGGTTTTAAGAAGCTGCACCTGAATGTTTTTCCCTTTTCCATGGCGGGCAATGGCCTCTTGGAGTGAGGTAAGGGCCCGTTCCTTGTTATCTTCCAGGGCAATCACACCCCGATCGACCCCTACTATGTTCATCACGATGAGAAGCCCCTGAACCACCTTGTCCGCCTCTTCAATCATGGTGGCTTCATCGATGGTAAGGTAGGGCTCGCATTCGGCCCCATTGGCGATAACCAGGGAGATAGGTTTATTCGGTGGGGGATTCAGCTTAACATGAACGGGGAACCCGGCGCCTCCCATACCGACAAGGCCTGCCTCCCGGATTCGCTGCAGGGCCTCCTCTTTGGAACAGGCAAGGCCATCAAGGGGGGGCATAAAAGCTTCTTCCTGCGATCCATTTGCTTCAATTACTATACACAGTCCTTCGGTGTTATTCGATTGGGTGCGGGGTTCTATTTTTTTTACTATCCCACTAATAGAAGCGTGGACTGGCACGGTCATGGGTCCGGGACTTGCTCCATCGGCAATCTTTTGTCCCCGTTTTACCGTGTCTCCTACCTGTACCAGGGGCTTGTTCGGGGCCCCAAAGTGCTGATTAATAGGAATCACCACCTGGGCAGGGCTCGGAATACGTTGAATGACCTTCCCGCTGGTGGCGACTTTTCGCTCAGGCGGATGAATGCCGCCCTTAAAGGTTTTTATGGCCATGAAACGGCCCTCCTTCTTATGGATCCAGAGCTTGGTTACTGGACCAAGATTATAGTAGATTCTAAAAATTTAGAATCCCGTGTTTCCAATAGCGAAGGAATGATAGCTTCGCTCTATAGCTCCATAATAAATAAAAAAATATCTAAACTATTTTCATTGCCGATGAAATATTTTATATGGAATAATAACTTGTGGTCAAGGGAGTGGTAGGATTATCTATAAAAAAATATCGAGTTTTCGTCGCTTCTTTCGGAGGAAAAATAGTTCCCTTTGCTCGGGGAACGCCTCCGAGCAAAGGTTTTATTCTTTTTTCGAGTAAACATCTTAAGGGTCTTTTCTTTCTTGTTTCTCTACTAGTGATGACTACCCCTTATTCCTGGGCTTTTTGTTGTTTTTTCGCCCTCTTTTCTTCCCGTTTTTCCTTCAGCGTTTTCTGGGGCTTTTTCTTTTCTTCCCGTTTGGGGTGATCTGCGGATTTCATATACCCACCTCCACAGTGCTAGTATACCCTCTTCATGGAAGGAGATGCAATAAAATTTTCTCCCTATTGACACTTTTTTAAAATCAAAGCATGGTACAAGCTATGAGTGCTGGCATGGTACATACCCAGGAGTCGGTAATTCCCGTGGAATATCGGGAAGTAACAGACCATTTATTTGTGCACCTTCTGCAAGGTAATGGGGAAGCGGCACGTCAGGAACTCCGGAAGCTGGCGGAGTATTTAGGAATAGAAGAAGAATATTCGCTTTTTACGAGCTATCCCTTAGGGGATGAGAAAATACAAAAAATGTTGCTCCATTTCAGAAATAATCTGGAATTGCTTATCCATAAAACATGGGTAGAAAAGGCGGATGAAAGTCACAAAGACCGGCTTCTGGAACGAATCCCCGCCTTTATACAGGTCCTGGAAGTGGGGAATTATCAGAAGGCCCTTTCGCAATTTGTGGTTATTCTTAGTGAGCTTGCCTATCTGTTCTTTGGGGCCCAGGCCCATAAGAGCGATTTTGTGGAATATGCCTTTCGTATCGACCCGAGCATAGGGCTTTTCTGGTGGTATGGCGGGGCATTGGAAGGATTGTCGTTAGAAGGCCTTGATACCGCTCTTCTTAAATCGTTGCTTGCTATTGGTATTTGTTTTATTACTACCTTTTAAGGGAGTGGGCCCATGGATAGTTACACCGATCTCGAAGATGGAAAAGGTCGCCCCAACGAGGGGTATTCAGATTTTATTAGCGAAGCCATAGCGGAAGACCTAAAAAATGGTCGGTATACGTATGTGCGCACCCGCTTCCCTCCCGAGCCAAATGGATGGCTTCATATCGGTCATGCTAAGGCAATCAGCGTTGATTTTTCCATGGCCGCTAAGTTTGGGGGGGAATGTAATCTTCGTTTTGATGATACCAACCCAGAAAAAGAGGATATGTCCTATGTAGAAGCTATTAAACGGGACATCAAGTGGTTGGGGTATGACTGGGGCGATCGGGAATATTATGCCTCCGATTATTATGAATACCTGTACGAAATTGCGGTAAAGTTGATTAAAAAAGGGGTCGCCTATGTGGATGACCTTTCGGAAGAGGAAATCCGGGTATACCGGGGAACCGCGGTGGAAGATAAAAATAACATTACCTATACCCCGCCGGGGAAGGATAGTCCCTACCGGAATCGATCGGTAGAAGAAAACTTAGATCTCTTTGCCCGAATGCGGGCCGGCGAATTCCCCGATGGGTCTAAGACGCTGCGGGCCAAAATCGATATGGCCCATCCTAACCTGGTGATGCGGGACCCGGTGATGTACCGGATCCGGCGGATTCCCCATTATCGGGTTGGAACCCAGTGGTGCATCTATCCCATGTATGACTTTCAGCATCCCCTTTCGGATGCGAAGGAGGGAATCACCCATTCCCTGTGTTCCCTGGAATACGAGATTCATCGACCCCTCTATGAATGGTTTATTCAGCAGGCGGAGGTATTCCCCAGCCGGCAGATCGAGTTTGCCCGGCTTAATATAAGCAAGACCGTTCTTTCCAAACGATATCTTTTACAATTGGTAAAGGAAGGTCACGTTTCTGGCTGGGACGACCCCCGCATGCCTACCATTGCGGGTTTGCGCCGCCGGGGCTACACGCCGGAGGCAATCCGGGACTTTATGGGCCGTATCGGTATTGCAAAGACCGATAGCCTCGTGGACATCGCCCTGTTGGAACACTGTCTTCGGGAGGATCTCAATAAGCGGGCCCAACGGGTGATGGTAGTCCTTCGTCCTTTAAAACTGATTATCGATAACTGGCCCGAGAATCATGTAGAGTATGTGGAAGCTATAAACAATCCGGAAGACCCCGCTGCCGGAACAAGGCCGGTGCCGTTCGGGAAAGAGCTCTGGATTGAACAGGACGATTTTCAGAAGGTCCCGCCGCCGAAGTACTATCGACTGTATCCGGGCAATGCGGTCCGTCTGCGGTATGGGTATATTGTCACCTGTACCGGCTATGACACCGATCCGGTAACCGGCGAAGTCACGGCGGTTCATTGTACCTACGATCCTGCGACCCGGGGGGGGAATGCGGAGGATAATCGCAAGGTAAAGGGTACCATCCATTGGGTCTCGGTGGCCCACGCCAAGCCCATCTCCGTGCGGCTCTATGATTATCTCTTTTTGGTGGACCGTCCTATGGATGTGCCGCCGGGGGGCTCTTTCCTGGATAATTTGAACCCCAAATCGCTGGAGGTAATTCCCACCGCCTACGCCGAACCGTTCCTGGAAAATGCCCAGGTGGAAGATAAATTTCAGTTTGAACGGCTGGGATATTTTGTTCGGGACCCCGATGTGGTGGATGGGAAGCCCGTCTTTAATCGGAGTGTGGGCCTCAAGGATAGCTGGTCAAAGATAGAAAAGAAGCTCCAGAGTGGTAGCTAGGGTGCTGTAGTTTTAAGTTTGCAATTGCCGCCGGGCTCGTGGTGAGCCCGGTTTTTTATTTATTTCTTCTTACTGTCAAAGAAGTAGGTTTTAATGGGAGGAAAGCCGTTAAATTCCACCGAGGCGTAACTTGAAGTATATGCGCCCGTGGAAAGCCAGTACAACTTATCCCCCGCAATAAGATTGAGGGGTAACTGGTAGCGGGATTTTTCGTACATGATGTCCATACTATCACAGGTGGGACCCGCCAGGATCACTTCCCCTTCTTTTCCTGTGACGGTGCTACTGGTTACTACCGGATACTTTATGGCCTCGTCCATGGTTTCGATAAGACCATTGAATTTTCCTACATCCGTAAAAACCCAGCGCTGAAGGGCCGTATTATTCTTCCGGGCCACAAGTACTACTTCTGAAACGATGATCCCCGCATCTCCCACCATTGAACGGCCCGGTTCCAGGATAATCTCCGGCAATGTTTCCCCAAAATCTTCGTGCAGGTAGCGGGTAATTTCTTTGGCGTACACTGATAATTCATGGGTAGGAATTGTATAGTGAGCAGGGAAGCCACCGCCCATGTTGATCATCTGGAGCACTATCCCTTCTTCTTCTTCCAGGCTTCGGAACAGATAATTCGTTTTGGCGATAGCCTCATCCCACTGGCCGATGTCCCGTTGTTGGCTTCCCACATGGAACGATATGCCATAGGGGATAAGTCCCAGTTGCCGGGCTTCTACGATAAGATCGTAGGCCATGTCGGGGTGACAGCCAAACTTTCGGGAAAGGGGCCAGTCCGCCGATTGGGTGCCTTCCACCAGGATACGGACGTATACCTTTGAGCCCGGAGCCTGGGTGGCAATATTATGCAGGTCCATTTTGCTATCGGTAGCAAAAAGGCGCACCCCCCTTTCATAAAAATAGGCGATATCCCGGGCTTTTTTAATGGTATTCCCGTACGAAAGCCGTTCTGGGGATACCCCAAGGGAAAGCAGCCGGTCTAGCTCCCAGCGGGACGCAATGTCAAAGGAACTCCCCAGGTCCCGGAGAAGGGATAGAATTTCCACCGCCGGATTGGCTTTAACGGCATAATAAATGTGGGCGTAGGGGAAAAGTTCCCGTAAGCGAATATAATTTTCGCGAACCATATCAAGATCGATGAGGATGAAGGGGGTTTCCTTGCCTTCTGCCTCTTGCATGAAGGCATCCCATCGCTCATCGGAGTAAAATTGGGCACGATCAAACATAGGGCTCTACCACCGTATAAAAAATAAGGGGATTGTTCTTTATCCTGAACAATCCCCATCGAACATTATCGACCTTTTTCTAGAAGGAGGGTCTTGGTAGGTTGATCACAGACTTCGCTGGGGCCATAGTATTGGATGGCTCCGGGGAAAAGATAGGAGGTTTTTACTGCCCACTCGTCCCGCTTGGCCGCAAAGGTTTTAAAGGGCCGTCCATTAAGGTCTACGAGGGCCTTGCGGATAACCGGTTTTTTACTTCCATGGCGCTGTTCCATGTTCATCATCATGGTGAGGGGAATACCGCCTGCGACCCATTCAGAAGCGGGAGCGGTAAGGTTTTTTACGCTGGAAAGGTAACCCGTAAGGCCACTGGCGATCAGCACAAAGGCGGTAAAGCCCAGGGCATAGCAATAGTCCGCATCAAAGTTGCTGGGGAAGGCACAGCGGCCTTCATACCCAAAGAAGTGGGCCAGGGCGCTGAATTTCCCCGTGTAGGCACCGGCTTTTTTGAGTTCCCCGAGACGCTGTTCCACCATGCTGATAAGCAGCTTTTCTGTTTCGATGCGGGAAACCTGTACATTCCCGTGGGGATCCCGATCCATAAGGAGTTGCTTGGCGATATCCACGGGAAGGCTCGCAAAGACCTTGGCAGAGGCGGGACTGAGTTTTTTATTAAGCCATTCTGCCTGGGCCTCGAAGCCGGAAAGCTTGCCAAATTCTTCTGCATAGTGGGCCATAAGGTCATTGAGTTCTGAAATGAGTTGCTTCATTTCGGGGACAAATTCCACAAGCCCTTCGGGGATCAGGACCACCCCGAAATTCTCTTTGTTAGCCGCCCGCTTTACGATAGAATCGCAAATTTGGTCCACAATCTGGGCAAGGGAAAGTTTTTTCGCTTCTACCTCTTCTGAAATGAGGCATACGTTTGGTTGAGTTTGAAGGGCGCACTCCAGGGCGATGTGGCTTGCGGACCGGCCCATCAATTTAATGAAGTGCCAGTATTTTTTAGCGCTGTTAGCATCCCGTTCGATGTTGCCAATGAGTTCGCTGTAGGTCTTGGTGGCCGTATCGAACCCGAAGGATGTTTCGATGTGTTCGTTCTTCAGGTCCCCATCGATGGTTTTGGGGCATCCAATAACCTGAATGGGGGCCTTCTGATCCACAAAATATTCGGCCAGGAGGGCCGCATTGGTGTTTGAATCATCCCCCCCGATGATGACAACCGCATCGAGGCCCAGTTTTTTTGCAGTTTCCAGGGATGCGGCAAATTGTTCCGGGGTTTCGATCTTTGTTCGACCTGAGCCGATCATATCAAAGCCACCGGTGTTCCGGTATTGATCGATGAGCGCATCGGTGATTTCTACGGTTTTGTTTTCGATAAGCCCGCTGGGTCCCCCCAGGAAGCCTAAAAGCCGGGAATCCTTGTTCCCTTTTTTAAGACCGTCATACAGACCGGCTATTACATTATGTCCCCCTGGAGCCTGCCCGCCAGAAAGGATTACCCCTACGGTGAGTTTTCGGTTGATCTTATCATTTTTTCCGGGGACAAAACGGGCGATCGGTTTTCCATAGGTGTGCTTAAAAATTCCCTTCAGGTCCGCCTGATCGGCCACCGCTTCGGTGGGTTCCCCCAGTTCCACCGCGATTTCTGATACAGGCCTGGTAAGAATGGCCGGCAGTTTTGGTTGATACCCATACCGGGCCTTCTGTAATGCGGATACTTCCATGGGACGTCACTCCTCAAAAATAAATGTTGAATTATAGTAATAAAAACACTGAAACTATGCAAGAATGCAGTATAATAAAAGATAGAATTCTATAGGAGGTGTGTGTATGAAACGGCTGGTATTGGTTCTTCTTGTGGGACTAGGACTGGTGCTCCCCACTTTTAGTGAATGGCGCTTTGATATTGAGTTAGATGTTCCCCGGGGTATAGGCATTGTTTCAGGTAATAAGGTAAGTTTCCCTGAGGGTGACCAGGAGGTGGTAGATTTCTTTAATACTTATCCGATGGTGATCCCTGGCCTGAGTGTTTCTTATGCCTTTCCCATAACGGAGTCGTTCCGCGTGGGAATAGGAGCCCGAGCCTTTTCGTTTATTATTATAAGTTTTGGCTGGCTTAACAGTTACGCCGAACTTGATTTCTGGAATCTTACTCTTCTTGGTCAGCTTGGGGGGGGGGCCTATTTCTTAATTCTCGGTCCCCAGAGTAATTTCGGTACGGGCAGGACCTTATTCCCTGATATTTCCCTCTGGTACCGTTTTGGAAAGACGTTCCGCCTCGGTGTGGGTGCGATTGGGGTTTTGTTCCCCGATGCGGATCAACTGGGTTTTGCCTATTACCTGGGTGCCCGGTGGGTAATCCCGTTGAAGTGACGGTGTTAGTGGGAGATGGGGCCCTTCTGGATAGGTGATAGTAGAGGTAGGGCGCAATCTACCACGGTGGGATTTTGAAAAGAGAAAAACTTTCCTTAAAAAAACAATAAACAGGCCCCCTTAAAAAAAGAAGGGGGCGTTTGTCTGGGGCATGGAAGATCGGGGATGCCCGATCGCCTGCTATTCAATATTGATTGAGAATTGTTCGGGCCCATCGGTAAATTCTCAAGGAGTAAATGTGGCTCCTCATGGAGAGGGGCAGACCGCTTACCCTGGCACCTAAAATCGTCCGGTGGAAAGAAGTACCAGCGTACAGGCATGGAGCCAGGGGATGCCGGCTTCAGAGAGGACCTTCTCCAGAGTAGGGTTTTCTGCCCCGGGATTCAGAATGACCCGACCAGGTCGAAGAGCCAGAATTTCTGGGATAAGTGGGGTCGACCGTTTTTCAGACAGGTAGATTGTGAGGGTATCTACTTTTTCGCTAATATCAGCGAGGCGGGGAACCACAGGAAGACCTTCTATTGAAGAAAGCGTAGGATTCACGGGAATAACAGGAAAGCCGTGTTTTTGTAGTTCCCGTACTGCCCTATACGAATAGCGTTCGGGGTTGTCGCTTGCCCCCAGGACGACCACGGTTCGTGTGTTCATCATATAATAAATATAGAATGGAGACCCTATGATCGCAAAGAAAAAAAATGTTTCAAAAACTCATCACTGCTATCCGAAGTTTTTTCTTTTCGCAAAAGTCGGGGCGGGCTTTCTGTTTCTGTTTTTAGGTTTGAGTGTTTTTCCAGAGAGACTGGAAGCCCAATCGGAAACAAGGTATGAGGCCCTCGGCACAGGAAAGGGAAAAACCCGCGATCTTGCCCTGGAAGAAGCAAAGATTAATGCCCTTGAGGAAATTGTGTATCACCAGGCAAGGAAAGATCCCCTCTTTCGGGATCTGTTTATTCCCGAGGCCCTCCAGCAGGGGGAATTCCAGGTTATAGAGGCAAGCCAACAAAACAAGGAATCCTGGATTGGAAAGGTGCGGGCCTCGGTAGAACGCTCTCTGGTGGACGCTCTGTATGTGGGGCGTTATGCTACCACGGTGGTGAACCTCCTTGATGCGGCCGAAACGGCCATACCTGACATAGAAAAGCTTTTGAGCGAGGCGGCGCGGTTTGAATCGAATGGAGTTATTGCCTCCGCAGAGACCACCTATTCCCAGGCCCGCAGTAAAATCCAGGAGGTGCTCCGGTACCTGGGCCAGATACAGGATGCCTATTATTTTTCGTCGATACAAAAAAGGAAGGCCCCCGAATTGCAGAAACTGCTTCAATCCTACGATGGCACTGCTCAAGAGGGAATTGCCCGTTTGCGGAAAGCCCAGCAACAGTTGGATAAGACTGCCACTACTCAAAGGATCTTAGAGATTTTTGCTGAGATAGAAAATGCCCTTATCCCCATAGAAGAAACCCTTACCCAGTGGAGGCCTGTCTCAGCCTCTCCTCAGAGTTATAGTCAGGAAATCCTTAAGGAAATCCAGGCAGGTCTTAAACAAAAAAAAGGCTCCCTGGCTGTCCAGAAGAAAACCTTTGTCCAGGCAAGTCAGGGCATTTCTCAGGAAGATCTCTATGTATATGCCCGTAAAACCATGTTGCAGAACCGCCTTTCGCTTGTAGAAGGGGACCTTTCCCGCATAGAACAGAGGATTCAACAGGAACTGTGCTGGAGGTCCCCGGTGGTGCAAAGTACGGTATGGCTTATCAATCATGTCCCCACGGATATCTTCTCCCTCGGAATGTATGCCCCCTGGGGAATCGTTCCGGCCAATGGATATCCCCGATCGGTACCCCTTGCCTGGCAGGCCTATCTCACTGTCCAGGGAGCAGTTCCCCTGGGTGAGGGAGGCCTCTGGGGAAGTTCTTCTTTTTACGGGGGGGCTGAATATTCCTTAGGAAAAGATACCATCGTCAGTCAGCAGGTCCTCCTGGGATTTTATGGGAGAACCCTCTGGGGCGCCGGTGTTCGATGGGATTGGTGGCGACAAGACCCGACCCAGAGTTCCTCTCCTCGGTTTGCGGTTGCCCTCTCTGGTGGCCTTTCTGGATCCTCGTATGGGAAAAAGGCGCAACGTCCGCTCTGGCTAAACACCTTTTGGTATGAGATCCCCTCAGGGGCCTTT
The DNA here is from genome assembly GCF_004343725.1 of Treponema sp. J25. Classification (NCBI taxonomy): domain Bacteria; kingdom Pseudomonadati; phylum Spirochaetota; class Spirochaetia; order Treponematales; family Treponemataceae; genus Treponema; species Treponema sp. J25. The sequence goes on along the minus strand of NZ_PTQW01000014.1, from coordinate 56,390 downwards.
CATATGGCCCGGTATCTTAATATTTCGTATGAAAGCGAGCTTAATCCCTCTCCGTATGTTCAGTTCCGTTGGTGGCTTACCAGTACGAGCAGAAATGGGGAGGAAGCGGTCCCCCTGTGGGTCGGTTGGGCTGGCCTGGAAGCGGCTTTTAGGTTGCCCATCCTCAAACCTTTCCGCTGGAAAATCCGCTGGCAGGGGGCCATGACGGCTCCCCTCCAGGATGTACTGATAGATGGTACTCTTTTAGAAACGAAAGGGGCCTTTGGGTTTGGTCTTGAGTATAGCCTGTAGTTTAAGATAGGGCGGAAGCGGCCCCTGCCTAAAGAGGGCGGGTGCGTAAAAACGATACGCTTAACCTGACAGAGGTCGGGCCTTTCCATGCCCCTTACGGGAGGTTCCCTCCAATGGTGGTCCCCACAAAGGGTTCATGGTGGAGGATCCGGCGAAGGTTCTCGAGGTCTTTGCCCGCGGCGCATATAACCTCAAGCCCCAGTTTTTTGGCATGTCGACTGGCCACCGGATCAAAGGGCACATTCTTACCCGGTACCCACTCATCTCCTACTAAGGAAAGAAATTCATCCCAGGAGATGGCATCGATAGGCCGGGCCTCTGGGTTTTTTCGGGGATCATCGGTGTACACCTTTTGAATGTTAGAAAGGTTGATAAGCCGCGAGGCCTGGAAGCGTTCTGCCAGGAGTACCGCATCGTAGTCGGTAGAAAAACCCGGTTTCCAGCCTGCGGCCACCAGGATCCGTCCAACGAAGGGACCCACCTCGGTCGGATCGATCACCACCTGTTGAGGACAGAGGTCAGAAAAAATAGCCCGCAGAAGTTGGGCGTTCAGACGGGTCGCCATGATACCAATCCAATCGGCCTGGTCGTCTATCGGTTGCTGAACAAGCTGCCGGTAGGCCTGTTGATAGCGGCGAGCAGGTCCTCCTCCTCCTACCACCAGGATGAAACGGGTTTTTTCATCTTCCGCTAACTCAGAGCGAATGAGGCGAGAAAAATCCGCCAGGAACGTCGTATCAACATCATCGGGGGCCACAATGGAGCCACCGAGGGAAATTACCGTTACCATCTCAATCTCCTCCTAGTAGATACCCGTAATTTCTATATCACTCCATAGGGAAGAATAGGATTCTAATTGTTCTAAGGATTCTTCCCAAATCGATTGCAGGGCATAAGAGCGACTGTACTGGACTATCCTTCCCCGGGGAGCCATGGGGGAAAGAACCCGCTCTCCCCGAGAAAAGGCGATACGGTTGCTATCACTGTTTCCAAAATAGTAGCTTCCGCTGTCGGAACGGGTGATGAAGGGGGCGGGAACGGCACCGGCCCCCAGGGCAGGATCTACCGGTACCCAGCCAAAATTATCGATCCAGAATTCTGCCCAGAAGTGAACCCGGGTTTCCCGGTTTTTCCCTATTAAAACGCCCGCAATGGGAAGCGCCGGGATCCCCAGAGACCGGGCCATGGTGCAAAAACTCAGGGCCGCCGTATAGGTATCCATCCGTTGCAGGGTAAGGGCGGTAAGCATATCAAAGGAAACGCTTTTTTCTGACACCCCTCCCTGGGAAGTAATCCACTCATACAGCCGTTGGGCCTGTTTGTAGGGGTTTTTTTCTTTTCCTACAATGGAAAGGGCTTTCTTTTGAATTTCCGGGTTATTAGCCGGAAGCAATGTTGTAGGGCGAGTGAATACCTCGAATTGTTTGCCCGGGCTTACCACCCGGGAAGCATTTACCGATGTTTCGACCGTGTAGGTGTCTACGAGATAGGAAAGACTAACGACAGAGGAGCTTCCCCGGGAGAGATTCTTAAGCTGAAAAAGACTTGCCCCTTCATAATTTTCTACAAAAGGGTCCTGGCTTCGTTGAAGTACCTGAATAGGTCGCTGGTACGCTGTGGTAACAGGCAGGGGAAGCCACAGGTACAGCGTATTGGGCCCGGAGGCTTCCTTTACATTGATCTGCACTGAATAGGTAATAGCGTAGGTTTTTTTATCCCGGTATGTTTTTGTGCCTGGCCGATCAGTGACTTCAAAGAAGAAGGGCTGGCTGGTACCGTTTGAAGTTACTACTTGAACGGCACCACTTACGGCTCCGTCGGGGATCCTGAGGCGTATCTCCTTGTCGGTCCATAGTTCATATCCCCCCTCTCCTTCGCTTACCGGTACGGTTGTATAGTGGGATGCCGTTTTGCCCAGCATGGGGGGGAGTTCCGCCTGCCAGGAAAACAGGACCTGGCTTTTATCCCGGGAGGCTCCGAATCCCTGCCCTAGTATTCGAATAAGGGAACCGATTCTTTCTGCGGATGGTTGTATTTCTGTGATGAAGGGACCCCCTTGATCGGTCCGAAGGTTCATCCGTTGGGGCATAACCAGGCGATTGGTAAAAAGAGCGGGATTGCTTTTTTTCTTTCCCACGTGGACATATACGAGTCCTGAATGGGCGAATTCCGGTATTTTTACCGAAATATAGGTGTCCTTCCATTCGATGTATGAGGAAGCGGTGGGGATAATTCCTCCAATGCTCAGATAGCTTGTTCCCCGCTCGTTTCCAAAATTTTTGCCCCGGACTATCAAGATATCGCCGGGATTACCTATTCGGGGATCGATGCCGGTAATTGTTGGAGTAGGGGTTAAGCAGGCACCCCACATGAAGAGGGAACAGCTACAGAGGATGAACAAAAAGAAACGGTGGCGATACATTATTTATTGGTGTCTCCGCTTTTAGTGTCTTGCCCTTCTTGAGGGGTGTTTTTTTTATCGAAGGGACGTAATTCTAACTGAATCTCTATCTGGGCCTGGCCTTCTTTTGTCTGATTCCCCAGGGGGAAGAACAAGACCTGTTCCCCGTAATTTATTGGTATGGTTTGAATGGTAGATTGGTATTTGAGCCCCTGTTGGGGTGTATCTATCCATACCTGTCCCTGGGCAACCAGGAAGGTCTTGCCATCTTCCCGCTGGTAGGGGGTAAATTGGGCCAGAACGATCACATTTTTTCCTACCAATTTGAGAATAACCGCTCTTCCTGGAATGGTTACCTTGGTGTTTTCCGTGGACCATGCTTCTGTTTCGTTTCGCTCGATTACCCGGGCGACAATTTCCAGAATAAGGGCTTTTTCTTTAAGACCCGGAACTTCTGTAAAAGGAGCCTCTTGTGCACAAAGGCCTGCGGAGGTTAAAACGATTAAAAGAGCGGGGATTAAACGGGGGCCCATCAGGGTTTTTTCCTCCCCTGGTATTCCACGGCCTTAAGCAGGGTTGGCTGTCCTGCGGGAACAAAATTCTGTGTTTCAGGAAGTTTGATAATCACGATGTCCGCCGTAGCTGCCTGCATTTCCAGGTATTGTACCAGATTTTCAATATTTGATACAGGGACTATGTTTTGAACCTCCGTGTTGATCCGCGCAACCGGTAGATGGGAGGCTCCGTTTCCCGGGGAAAACAAAAGGGGCCCTGCGAGGGATGCCACAAGAGCCACCAGAATCAGGGCTGCTATTGCGGCGGGTAAGGGGATAGCCACAGGACGATTCCAGGAAAAACGATGTTTTTGGGAGTTCCCCTGGCCTTCCTTTATTTTAACTGCGAGCTGTTGCCATACCCTCTTCTGCGCGGCCTGGATCACCTCCATGGGTGGGCATGGTAGGGTATGCAGGTCTTGGTGAAGCCCTTGGAGCTTTTTTGCCTGTATTTGACAGCTCCCACAATGAAGAAGATGAGTTTCTAGCTTTTCTTTCCATGGGGAAGGAAGTTCCCCATCCAGATAGAGTGATAGAAGGGACTTGTCAGGACACATGTTCCCCATCCTTGCCATTTTCTGTGGCCCTATCGATATCCTTCTTGGTAGTGAATGATACCTCATTCATATCTTTCTGTTCTTCAATCTTCCCATCTTCTGGGCTAAGAAGCCCCAATTCTTTTATTAACCGTTCTCGGGCTCTAAAAACCCGAACTTTTACGTTCCCCTCACTAATTCCCAGCACTCGACCTATTTCTTTATAATTAAGGTCGCCGTACTCTTTCAAATATAAAACAATCCGCAGGTTTTCTGGTAACCGGTTCAATGCCTGTTGAATTTCTTCCCGGGTTTCTTTGGTGATATAGTCGCCTTCCCCACTCGGTATAGGTGTTGAATTCTCACGGAAGGCCTTCTGATAGGCCCGTCGTTCCCGTTCTTTCCGTTTTGCATAATTGATAGAAGCATTTTTTACTACCCGGATGAGCCAGTACTTTGCTTCTTCTTCATTGGGAAATCGCATCTGCCGTTCGTAAAGCTTAAAGAAAGCCTCCTGACAGATATCCTCTGCTGCATCTTCTGACCCCACAATCCGGTACGATACAGAGTATAAAAGAGAAAAGGTCGTTTCGTACAGGTGGCGAAACTCCGCCTGTGAAAATCCACCATCCGATGATATAAACAACGTTACCCTCTCATGTGTTACAAGCTCACCTTTTTCCACCGGGTCCCCTGGGGTGTATCCTCAAGAATAATGCCCCGTTCCTTAAGATAGGCCCGGATTTCATCGGCCCGCTGGAAATTCTTTTCCTTTTTCGCTTTGCTTCGTTCTTCGATAAGGGCCTCTATCTCTTTCTGGAATTCAGGATCGATAGCTTCCGGAAGAGGCTGTGCAGTAACTGCTTCATAGAGTCCCAGTCCAAGAACCTGATCCATATCAAAGACCACGACTAGCACTTCTTCGGGGGGGATAGCCGGGTTACGAAGCAAACCCCAGAGTTCCGCCAGGGCCCGGGGAGTGGAAAGATCTGTTTCAATCGCCGTATTAAAACGCTCAAGAGCAGAGCGGGCCTCTTCTCCAAGGTCGCTGGGAGATACAGTTCCCGCCGGAGGAAGGGAATGGGCCGCACTGGCCACGTTCTGGAGCCGTTCTACTAGGGTCCGCCGGGAATTGCGGGCCCCTTCCAGGGCTTCAAAGGAAAACTGGAGTTGGCTGCGGTAATGACTGCCCAATAGGAGATAGCGGTAATCCAGAGGATGAAAACCCTGATCTATCAAGCTTTGTAGGGTAAGAAAATTCCCACTGGACTTAGACATTTTCCCTTTGTCCATTACAAGGAATTCATTGTGGATCCAGTAATTTACCCACTTTTTCCCCGTGGCGGCCTCGCTCTGTGCTATTTCGTTCGTATGATGGATGGGAATGTGATCGATACCGCCGGCGTGAATATCAAACTGTTCTCCCAGGTACTTCATGCTCATGGCTGAGCATTCGATGTGCCAGCCCGGATAGCCCCGTCCCCAGGGACTATCCCACACCAGGGCTTGATTGGAGAATTTGCTCCTGGTAAACCAGAGGGCAAAGTCGTAGGGATTCTTTTTATTGGGATCCACATCGATGCGGGCCCCCGCTTTTAGATCTTCTATCCTCAGTTGGGCAAGCTCGCCATAGGAGGGAAATTTGGTGATATCAAAATACAAATTTCCCCCTGCCTGGTAGGTATAGCCCCGGGCTTCGATGCGCTGAATGAGACGAATCATGTCATCGATGTGCTCGGTGGCCTTACACACAATGGTAGGTCGCAGGATGTTTAGCCGCTCCGTATCGCGAAAGAAGGCTTCGGTGTAAAACTGGGCAATTTCCAGCACCGTTTTTCCCCGTTCTTCCGCACTTTTTACCATCTTGTCTTCCCCGGTGTCGGTATCTCCCGAAAGGTGTCCCACGTCGGTAATGTTCATCACGTGGGTTACCCTATAGCCTGCCCGTCGCAGGGCCCGAACCAGGATATCGTGGGTCACATAGGCCCGCAGGTTTCCAATGTGGGCATAATTGTACACCGTGGGTCCACAGCCGTAAAAACCAACCTTCCCTTCTTCAATAGGAATAAAGGGCTGTAGACTTCTTCCCAGGGTGTTAAAAAAAGAAAAGGCCATGGAACCTCCCGGCTAAATTCGCTACAATGCCTGTGGTATGCTTACCCTACGGAAATTGCTAGAAAAAATCAATAGTGTTGTTCCTTTCGAAGGGGACCTGGCCTTTGACGAACCGATGCGAAGGCACACGACCTTTCAGGTGGGGGGGCCGGCGGACCTCTGGATACGTCCCCGGGGGCCTCAATGGCTTCCTTTTGTGCAGATTTTGCTTCAGGAAGCCCGCGCAGCGGGAATCCCCGTTTTTTTCCTGGGGAGTGGGGCAAACCTGGTGGTGGCGGACCGGGGAATCCGGGGTATCGTGTTAGATTGTACGGGGTATACGGGACTTTCCTTTGGGCCCGATGATGTGTTTATCCGGGCCGGTACGGAGGTAAACGAAGCCATTCGACTCTGTGTGAACGAAGAAAGAAGTTCCCTGGAATTTCTAGCCGGTATGCCCGGTTCCATCGGCGGGGCTGTGTGGATGAATGCCCGCTGCTATGGCTCTTCCGTATCGGACAGGCTCCGGGAAGTCCAGATTTTAAATGAAGCACTAATGGAAGAATGGGTTCCTTACCGGGAAGGGGATTATGATTATAAAAAAAGTCCCTTTCAGGGACGCCCTGTGTTAATTTTAGGGGCCCGTTTTGTTACCCAGCGGGCGAATAAATGGGAGCTAGAGCAGTGTATCTATCAATATCGAAAGGATAGGGAAGAAAAGGGGCACTATCGGCTACCCTCGGCGGGTTCGGCCTTTAAAAATAACTATGCCTATGGAAAACCAACGGGGAAGATTATTGACGAATTGGGCCTTAAGGGTTTTCAGATTGGAGGGGCCCGGGTTGCAGACTGGCATGGGAATATTATTGTGAATACGGGAAATGCCAGCGCCGCCGATATTCGGAATCTTACCGAAGAAATAAAGTCCCGGGTCTTTGCAGCCACCGGTCTTTTGCTGGAGTGCGAAATCCTGTTTGTTGGGGATTGGTGAATACAAAAAGATTCTGCGGATGCAGAACATGGTACGGAGGCACAAGGGGCCTTTGTGGGATTCCTGGACCAACGGAGCATCTGCCACAAAAGAGGTCAGATAGGCTGTTCAACGGCTTGTATTGCTCGATGGTATCATCCCTGGTAAAGAAAAAATGGTGTTTGGCCAGGCGGAAACATGAAAAAAAGATAAAATTAGCTATACTTAAAAGAGAAAACACATACGCTGTACAAAAAACGGCCCGGGAGTATCAAGTAAAAAAGAGGGCCCTCAGACAGGAGGTATGAGTAGGATGAAACGGAAATGGTTAGGGATAGTGTGGCTGGTTTCGGCGACGTTTCTGTATGCCCAGGGGACACCACCCCTCGTGGTAGGTTGTATTCAGGATCTCCAGGGATCGGTAAGCGTTACCCGCAATGGTAAGGTATTAAACAAAATCGATATTGGAGACAGGATAGAAAATTATGATCTTATCAAAACGGGAAATGACGGTGTCCTTATCATCGAACTGGATCCCGCCACGGGTATGAGGGGTTCCCTTACCGTAAAACCTAAAACGGTGTTCACGGTAAAAACCGAAACCATTCGGGGAAATCCTTCTACCGATGGGAATGTGATTACCGGTACGGTGGGGGCTAAGGTAAAGAAAATTTCCGGTGATCCGAGTCTACGGGTCCGCAGTGGGGGCACCGTCATGGGGGTGCGGGGAACGGAATTTACGATAATTATCTCGATTAACAATGCGGTGCTCGTCACCTGTGTAGAAGGGCGGGTTCAGTGTACCGATGAAGAGGGGGCGGTGGTGGAGGCCTTCCCTGGTCAGGTGGTAAGCCAGAAAGTTGGCGAGCGGCTTATGGCTATTCCGGTGGCCCTTTCGTCGATCCAGGATTTCCAGACGCGCTGGATAACGGAAGAAATCGAAGCCTTTAAGGCCCAACCGGTTAAGGCCCTGGAGCAGTATGCAAAGGCCTATAGTCGTTATAAGAAAGAGTTCATCGCTGCCACCGATGCCCTCTTGGCGGATTCGGTGGTTCGCCAGTGGAAGACCGAATTTAGCCGGGGGGTGCTTCCTTCAAGCAGGGATCCCCAGGTGATGAAACAGAAAAGCCAGGTGGTTCGTCTTTTGATGGAAACCCGGCGGGTCCTTTTCTTCTTTGAGCGGATATACTATCGCTTGAATGAGATTGAGTCCTATCTTTCCTCGGCGGATCTCGGCAAGCGCCTTTCTACCGGCGATCGGGTTCAAACCTTTTTGCAGCAGGTACGTCGAGATACGGCTGATCTAGAGCGTCGCACGGCGGAATACCGGTTTATCACGAAATTGTACGCCCTGAGGAATGAGGGAAGGGATCCGGTGGGCTTTGATGCCACCAATGACGATTTCTTTGACGATCCCAACTCATTTTTTGATAATTAATGTAGATTGCCGAAGGGCTCCGTTGACAAGGCAAGGGAGCCCTTCCTATACTAAGAGTTGTCCCTAGAAAAGGGGACAGAGATCCGGAGAGGTTTCTCAAGAGGACCCGAGAGAATCCCTGGAAAGTAATGGGGAGAGGGATGGCGAACCAATTACAGCTTGCCTTTGTCAATTTTAAGAAAGATTCTTATATCATCGTGGAAGGCAAACAGAATGCGGATCGATTTTTCATCATCCGGCAGGGGAAGGTTCGCATTTCCAAAGAGGTGGAGGTTGTAGAAGAAGAAGGGGGAAACATCCTGGGGCCAGGGGACTTCTTCGGGGTTGTGGCTACCATGTCGGGACATAGCCACATCGAAACTGCCCAGGCCATTACGGATGTGACCCTTATTTCGGTCCAGCGGGATCAGTACGTTCAGCTTATCCAAAATAATACGCCGGTGGCCATGAAGATAATCCTGCAGTTCTCCCGGCGCATGCGGTACCTGGACGAAGCCCTTACCCGACTTACCCTTAAAAACACCGCCGAAGGGGATTCGTCCCAGCTTTTCAAAGTTGCCGAGTATTATGCTAAACAAAGCCAGTATAACCTTGCCTACTTTGCCTACTATCAGTACCTCAAGTATTGCCCCCAGGGACAACATGTGGCAGTAGCCCGGGAGAGAATAACGAAGATAGCCCCCTATGCACGTCCTGCTTACCTGGATAAAAAATCCGGCGATTTTACCCGGCTGTATCCAAAGGATACGATGATCTTTGCAGAAGGGCAGCCGGGGGATGAGCTGTACATCATTCAAAAAGGGGCTGTCAAAATTGTTAAAATTGTGGATAACAATGAGGTGCTCCTGGCGGTGCTTCGTCAGGGAGATATTTTTGGCGAGATGGCCTTGCTTGAATCTAAACCCCGTTCTGCCAGTGCCATTGCCTATGACGATTGTACGGTCCTGGTAGTAAATCGAGAAAACTTTGAGCGCATGGTAGGTACTCAACCGCAAATTATTAGTAAGTTGACCCAGCTGCTGGCAGAGCGGATTTGGTTTATCTATAAGCAACTGGCGAATACCCTTATTTCGGATCCCCTGGGAAGAATGTACGACGCCCTTTTGATTCAGCTGGAGAAAAATAGAGCGCCTATGGGAACTGGTTCCTATACCTTTGATTTTGGTCCCAAGGAACTTATCAATATGGTGGGTTTGCCCCTTTCTGAAGGGAATCTGGTGATTCATAAATTGCTTGAAAATCCCAAAATTCGTGTCGTGGATGCAAAAATCCATGTGGTGGATGTGAGCGAGATTGTAAAACAAACCGAGTACTATCGGAAAATGCAGAAGATAGAACGGGCCCGGCGAGAAGCGGCGGGGCGGACATTGGTATAAACCCGAAAAAAGGCTCGGGCTCGATGGAGGAAGAAGAAAGACGGCCCCTGTGTTCTTTCCCCGATCCCCGAGGGAAAAAACGAAGACGATGGGGCCCCTACAGAGAAAGTTCTGAACTTTTTTCCATACCCATCCGATAGTAGTAAGGGGGGCTTCGTGATAGAGGTCTCCCAATGCACTATCCTGAAACCAGAAAGCAAAGGCCAGAAGACCAGGAGCTAAGGACAGAACTGGCCCTGTTAGCAGAGGGGCGAGGACTACTGTTTAGGGGTGGCGCCGAGGTGGTGGCCAGCTAAAACTCTGAAGAGAGGCATGCATTAAGAATCCCATGAAATATTCGAATACTACCTGCAAAAAGACAGCTTCTTCGATGAAATTCGGTATGGGACTTCTTTTTTCTTTTCTTGTGATGACCTCTGCGGAAGCTCAAACCCCCACCACCGGGAGCAGCCAGGGAAGCGCTTCGACGCAAGACCAGGGGGTGGCAACTGCTCAGGTTGTCCCGGCCGATAGTGGTGCTGTGCCGAATCGTTTTCGGGCCTACTACCTGGGCATGCCCCTGGAGGAATTAAAAAAGGCCCTTGCGGCGGACGACCTTTTTCTTTTTCGAGGGGATCGGGATGTGTCCCTCCTACCGGTTCGGGAACAGAGCCTGATAGAAACCACGGGGCTTTCTTTTATTCGACGGGCCTTTTTCCAGCTCCGGGAAGGAAAGCTCTTTGTGATGTCCTTTTCCCTCAATCTTGATAAAATAGATCACTATTCGGTTTTTACCAGTTTGACCAAGAAATATGGGGAACCGGATACCCTTAACCCTCAGGAGGCCGTATGGATCCGGGGAAATGTGCGGCTTTCCCTTGAGCGTCCCTTAACCATAAAATACATCGATCTTACGGTTTTTAATACTATCATAGAAGAATCAAAGGTTGGGGCTTCCCGGGAAGCCCGCCTCCGGGAGGAGTTCCTGAATGATTTATAACCGACTGCGGCAACAGGGCTGGTGGTGGGTATATCTTTTTATACTGGTAGGAACCCTTGGGGCCTGCGCTGAACAGGGGGCCCAGAAGGGACTTCCCGAACGGGATCTGACGATCCAAAAGGCCGATGGGAAAACGGTGACTGTCCGGGTAGAAGTTGCGGATACGGAGGAACGGCGGACCCGGGGGCTTATGTTTCGGCAGCACCTACCGGAAGGCCGGGGCATGTGGTTTGTATTTGAAGAGGATAAGATCCTTTCGTTCTGGATGAAAAACACCCTCATCCCTCTTTCCATTGCCTATGTCCGTTCCGATGGCACCATCGTGGATATTCTGCCCATGGTTCCGGGAGATCTGAGCCCTATCCAGTCCAGTCGGGCGGCCCGGTATGCCCTGGAGGTACCCCGGGGATGGTTCGAAAAACAGGGAATTCGGGTCGGCGACCGGATCCTTGTGCCGTCACCGTAGCAAGAACTCTCACAGAAAGCCTCGCAGGAGAGAGGGCGCCGAGAAATGAACAGGCCTTCTGCTCCCTGCTCCTGGCGGCGGAAGGGCCCTCCCAGGAATGACTCGATTTGGGCTTTTCCCTGACTCCAGGGGAAAGCCCCCGGGCTTTCTTTTTATTCTTCTAGCTCGTGTAACATTTTTTTTGCCAGGGGATCTTCCGGCTCTATCTCCAGAACGGTGCGGAAAAATCCCTTTGCTTCTTCTTTTTTACCTTCTTTTAGGGCCAGCATTCCCAGGTTGGAGATAACCTTGATGTTATCCCCCTCGAATCGGAGGGCCTGTTCCAGTTCCTTTCGCGCCCTGCCGTAGTCTCCCAACTCGATATAGCAAAGAGCAAGTTCGTTACGGGTGTCGCACCCGTCTCCACCTAAAGCGAGGGCCCGCTCAAAGGATGTTTTTGCCGCTTCCCAGTGTCCAAGCCGCCGTTGCGCCCAACCACGGATGAACCAGCCGTTCCAGACATCCCCATGCCGACGGAGGAATTCATCGATTTTCTTAAGTCCCTCCTCCTCCTGGCCGAGGCGGACAAAGTCATAGGCCTCTTTAAAAAGCTCGTCATCCAGAGAACGGTTTTCTATCTCCTGGATAATCTTCTGGGCCCTCGCTTTTTTGCGTTCCTCCTCTGCCACAGGAATATACGAAAGAAAACAGCTTTTTGCCCGTTCATAGTTTCTTAATTTAAGGTAAAAAAAGCCCGCATTAAAAAGGGCGTTGGGCAGGGGAGGTTTACGATTCAGAAGATCCCGGTATAGTTCGTGGGCCTCTTCGTACCATGTTTCCGCTTCCTGCTCTTTCCCCGCCTCTTCGAGGCGACTTGCCCGTTCTTCCAGAATAAGGGCCTGGTTAAGGAGGATCTCCTGGGAATCGGGGAATAGCCCCCGGAGGGCCTGGGTAATTTCCAGGGCCAGGTCGAAATCACCATTCTTTGCTTTTAGAATGGCCGCTTCCCCGAATTCTTTCTGGATATCCGGTTTTACGGCAAGCACAAAACGGCGATAGTACTCCGCATCTTCCCCCTGGGGATCCTCCGCGACTACCGTAATCATCCCTGAAAGGATCATTTCCCAGGAAAGGTTTTCCAGGTTTAATTGTTCTTCCCCCGGAGGGAGTTCTACAGGAAGGGGAATAGAAGGATCGATGGTAAAATCCTCGGTGCCCAGGGAGGCTATTTTCCCCCGGAGAGACTCGGGAACCGACAGATACACAATCCGATGATTCGATAGATAGTTTTTCATAGTGCTCCACTACTAAAAATAGATTGGCCCTTCTTTCACGAAGTGCAAAATTTTTGGGGTCCCGTTATTTTGGCTGTTCTCCGGTCGCTGCTTTTTCGTTCGCCCCCGCTGCAGCAGCCGGTGCTTCAGGCTCTTCTTTCGGTTGCTCGGTGCGGATCTGACTCAGGTACTCATTGATCCGCATCTTGTAATTCATGGGGATTTGGGTTTCTTCGAATTGAATTCCCAGGGCGATGAGTTCCTTTCGCCCTTCCACGTCTTCGGTGCGCACCACCTTGCCGGGGATCTGGATACTTTCCCGGGGATCTTCGAAGTCCAATCGCAGTTCCACCGTTTTTTCCAGGAGAAATTTGGCAACCCCCACCATGATGATCTTTGCCCCTGAAAAAGAAAGGTCCCGCAAAATACACCGCCGGGGCACTGCTTGAATAAAGACCACCGTTTCTTTTTGCAGGAGCTTTAGTTTCCGCAGTCTCTCAGGGGTAATGAGGATCCGCTCATCCCTTCGTTTTGATGAATTAATGTTAGCATCCAGTAGTTTCCCCATGATCTCGATAAGGTCATCGGGGGGACGCTGGGTGAATTGCAGGGTTAAGAGGTGCATCTCAGAGGAGCCCTGGTAGGGGCTGGAACCGGCCACCTTGGCGGATACGAAAAACATGAGAGGATCGGTCTTGTCGGAAAGTTTAAAGCTGTATCGTAGATTGACCAGATTATTGGCCTGCTGAATTTTCCCGAGCAACCCCGTTTTGGTATTGATGATAACCTTTGCCTGCTCAAAAGAAGAAGAATAAATTACACAGGGCCAGGCTTCCCCAAGACACTTAAGAAACACAAATTGGGTGAGTAACCCTGTGGCCTTAATAACCTCTTTTGTAAACGTCACATGGATAGATTTATAGCGTTCGTAATATTTAGTAATTTGCTGGCTTGTTGTAACACCCATCAGGGATAACTATAAAGTATAACCGCCGCTACCGTCAATGAAGGTTTTACCATAGGCGGTAACGGCGCATCTTTTCCCAGGTGGGACCCATATCGTATTCTAGACGATGGAAGGTCCACACGTTTTTTTCGGTATCATACAGGGCGTAGCGGGCAATTGCCCGGGGAAGGCGCCAGGAATTATGGGCTTCTCCCAGGTCCCGGGGAAAGCCAACGCTTCCTGGATTAAGGAGAAAGCGCCTTTCCTCGAGTTCCAGGGAAACGTGCATCCCCCCTTTCCCGTAGTATTCTTTGACAGTTCCCCCTTCTATTTCCTGGGTGAAGAAGGAGGGAATGTGGGTATGCCCAAAGAAACAGAGTTTTTGTGATGGGGGAAGCTGAGAAAAGGTAAAGCGTGCATCCTCTCCATTCATGATGTAACTCCAGATGGGGTCCAGGGGGCTCCCATGGGAAAGGCAATACTCTTTTGTTTTTCTGAAAGGCTCCAGGCGGGCGAGCCTTTCTTTACTGCTATTGGAAAGGTGTTCCCTGGTCCATTCCATAGCCCGGTACGCATGGGGCGAAAAATCTTCAATCCCAATCCGATTGCAGGCCGCGAGGTCATGATTCCCGGCGAGAATAACCGAACACACTTCAAAAACCAGTTGAACGCATTCTTCCGGTTCTGGGCCGTACCCTACGATGTCCCCTAAGCACAGGGCCTGGTCCCATTCAAGCCCGGGGGTTTCAAGGATTGCCTTCAGGGCGGAAAGGTTGGCATGGATGTCCGAAAGCACTAGTATTTTCATCAATTCCAGTATATAGAAGAAAAGGGGAGTTATTCCTAGAGGGTATCCTATGGCTTTGAAAAAAACTGCGAATTTTTTGGGCCTTTCAGATCGATTTACCGATGTGTGGGTTCTTCTTTCAGAGACTACCCAGTTTTTGAGTATGGCCGGGAACCTTACCCCCTACGAACCGCAGCTTCGTCAGTGGCGACAGACCCTTCAAAGTCACAGGGATGAAAATACGATTCGCACCATTAAAGAAGAACTTATCCAATTGCGTCGCCATTTGCGTTTGCAAGGCTATGATGTAAGTTTAGTGCGATATAGTATCCAGTTTGAAGAATTTAAGAATGATGCCTGTATTCGGGAAGGGTTTCGGCGCCTGGTGATTTTTTTAACCGATCGGGACCTGTACTGGCTTGCGGGGGATGATAACCATGTGGCCCTTGCGGAGTACCTGGAACGACGGCTGGAAAATCTGCTCTCTCGGCAGGGGGATGTTCGAATCCGGGACCGACACTACCTCTGGTTTCGGTGGGAAGGGAAACGACTTCTTCTGGCGGGGTCCGATACGGAAAGCCAGGAAGATTATGAACGGCTCAAAAAAATGGTAGCCGCCAATCCCCTGTTTTTCCTTGCTCGTTTGCGGGACCTTTCGTGAAGGGTGCCCTTCTTTGGGCTATCTAACAGAGCTCTTGTACGGTGCCCCTCGTTAAGGGACAATGTGGGCCCGCAGGTGAAAAAGCTTTTGGAAGTGCCACAGGAGGATACCCCCGGGTTTTCCCTTAAAAACAGTATTCCTCTGAGGCATGTTTCGTAGGGTAGAGAAAGCCAAAACCTAAAGCAGGATGTAAAAAAACTCTGTACTATATGGTATGGAAAGCCAACAGACAAAAAAGAAAACCTATGCGATCCTTAAAGAAGGGATAGGGAGATCCTATGATAAGAAGCTCCCCCGGGAAAAAATCTTTACCCACGGGGTAAACTCCCTTTCGGATGAGGAACTCCTGGCGGTGATGCTCCACACGGGAATTCAGGGGAAACCGGTTATGGCCCTTTCTCGGGAGGTCCTTGCTATTTTGCGGAGGAGTCAGGAACTTCCTCAACCTGAGGATTTTACCGAAATTCCGGGGCTTGGGCTGGCTAAGATTTGTACCATCCTAGCCATGCTGGAATATGGCCGGCGCCAATGGGGGCCCCTGGGGCAACAAGTTCATGGCCCAGAAGATGCCTACCGATTGGTTCGTCCCTATGCCAGTAAGAAACAGGAACAGTTTGTAGAAATTTCTCTGAATGGGGCCCACGAAGTGTTGGCAGTGCGGGTTCTCACCATGGGGCTGGTGAATAAAACCATGATTCACCCCCGGGAAGTCTTTGCAGAACCCATTAAAGAGCGGGCCTGTGGGATCATCGTGGCTCATAATCATCCTTCAGGAAGATTAGAACCCTCTGAAGAAGATAGAAGCATAACCCACCGGCTTAAGGAGGCCTCTGAAATTCTGGGCATTCCCCTGTTAGATCATCTTATCTTTTCTGAAACGAGGTATGTAAGCTTTACCCAGCAGGGCTGGCTGTAAGGGGTATTCAGCGCCCTCTTGTGGTTGATTCCTTTCCTGCCCCTTGATATGTTGTGTGTTTTCTTTTATTATGAGCATAAGACCATAACTAAAGAGGGAACTATGCCTCGACCCCAACGTCGGCGATGTATTAGAACCATACCTGGTACCTGTCTCTTTGGTCCCCTGGGAACTCCTTCGGGAGAACATTCTGAAGTGACCCTCAGTCTTGATGAATATGAGGCCCTTCGTCTTGCGGATTACGAAGGGCTCTATCAGGAAGCTGCGGCGCTTCGGATGGGGGTTTCCCGTCAGACCTTTGGACGTATCCTTGAGGGGGCTCATAAAAAGGTGGCAGAGGCCCTGGTGTATGGGAAAATACTCCGTCTTGAAGGGGGCAATACCATACTGACGAAGGAGGAAAAAAGGGCTATGAAAATAGCAGTTCCTACCCGGGATGGCAGGGTAGATAGCCATTTTGGACATTGCGAAACCTATACGCTTTTCACCGTAGAAGAAGGAAAGATCACCTCGGAGGAAACCTTTACGGCCCCTACTGGTTGTGGTTGTAAAAGTGGTGTGGCCGCAGATCTCGCCCGCCAGGGGGTGGGTCTTCTCATTGCAGGAGGAATTGGAAGTGGTGCCATGGGGGTCCTCAATTCCTTTGGAATTCAGGTGATAAATGGCGCCAGTGGCCCCGTATCCGAGGTGGTTTCGGCCTATTTGGCGGGGAATTTATCTACCGCTGGCACAACCTGCGAACATCATCATCACCATGGGGAAGGGGCGCACCGCTGCGGTTCTTAGGGTATAGGGGATAAGGGGCCCCCTTTTGGGGGCCCTTGCGCAGATGCCTATTGATTAGTTGCCAGTACTTCTTCCCGGTCAGCGAGGGTCACGGTAAGGGTCATGGTTTTGCCACCCCGGTTTATTTCTACCACGACCCGATCGCCGGGTTTGTTATCCTCCAGGGCCGAATACAAGTCGGCCAGCTTGGTGGTTTTGATCCCATCGACCATCGTAATTATATCTCCACCTAGATAGATGATACTGGAACCGTAGCGGACTGGCTCAGTACCCTGTCGGAGACCGGCCCGTTCCGCAAAGCCTCCCTTGCGGGTACGGGAAACCAGGAGCCCCTGGGATACGGGGAGCCGCGCATACTGTACCAAGGCCGGGAACAGCTGTACCACCGTTGCATCGATCCAGCCCCTCCGAACCTTGCCATACTGAATGAGCTCTGCCACCACCCGTTTAGCCGTATTTACCGGGACTGCGAAACCGATCCCTATGGAACCCCCTGAGGGGGAATAGATCATCGTATTGATACCGATCATTCTTCCCTGGGCATCCAACAAGGGGCCCCCTGAATTGCCCGGGTTGATAGATGCGTCGGTCTGGATCATATCCCGGATAATGGTCCTGCTTGAGGTCTGTATAGGACGGCCCAGCCCGGAAACGATGCCTACGGTAAGGGTGCGTTCCAGGGCGAAGGGATTCCCAATTGCCAGGACCTTCTGACCTACCTTTAAATTTGAAGAATCGCCGAAAGGAATGGTGGTGAGTTGAACACCCCGGGGCGGATCAAACTTAATAACCGCGAGGTCATTCTCGGGATCGGTTCCCACAATTTTGCCTTCGTACTGGCTTCCATCAGCAAGGTTGATGAAAATTTTATAGGCATTTTCTATGACGTGGTGATTGGTTAAGACATAGCCCCGGGTATCAATGATGGATCCGGATCCAGAACCACCGCTCTGGGGTACCGGTTCGAGGAACCAGTTGATGGCCACCGTTTCAGTGGTAATATTCACAACCCCTTCGTTGAGTTGCTCGTATACCTTTATATTTTCAAGTTCATCCGCCGTATAGGTATTCACTTCTGCGGTTTGTAAAAGAGGGACTTTGCTTTTTGGAGACTCTTGCAGTTCCAATGAGGGCCCTGTGGAGGATGGAGCCGCCGCAGTTGAGGAAGCTTGCTCGTTAGTCCCTGTTGGAAGACGGATGAGTCCGAGCCCTATGGCAAACAACAGTACTACCACTGCAGATAAAAGAGAATACAACAAAACTTGCCCGCGACTATAGAGTTTCATGATATACCTCTCTTAGTTACTATACTAAGAGTTTTTGGGCTGGACAATATATTGTGCAAATATCTATGACGGAACAGGGCAAATGTGCTACTGTTATAGCTATGGGATATATAAAACTACCTCCAGTTGTTACCATGCGGAGGCTTCCTTGCCTTGTGGCAAGTTTTATGGTCATCACCTTTATTTCCACGGGGTGCTCGAAACCCAAAGAAACAGGCACAGAACAAAATAGTCTTGAATCAGCCGTTTCAGGGTCTTCTTCTATAGAAACTGGGTCTGCACCCTTGGTGGTGCGGGTGGTATTTGTTGAAGGTGCTGTGGTTCGTACACAGGGGTCTCAGGGGGAAGAAGAGGCTCTAGTGGAAGGAACAGTCCTTACGGTTGAGGACGTTGTTCGAACCACCGCTGATGGTTCAGTGGAGTTAGCTATTGGAGATTTTGCAACGGTGCGGGTCCTTCCTCAGACCATAGTGCGGGTTTCTTCTCTGTTCCCTCAGGAAAAGACGGAAAAGCAGGAACGGAAGACCACGTTTACCCTTGAATCGGGGCGGATACTCACCAAAGTAAAAAAGCTAGTACGACGGGATGAGTTTATTATCCGCACCGGTAACGCCGTTGCCGCCGTCCGGGGCACCCAGTTTATGGTGGCCTATGAACCGGCGGTCTACGATGCCGCTCGTACCCAACTTCTGAGAACGGCAAAAACCACCGTGGCAGTGCGGGATGGGACGGTGGCTGCCTTACCCGTTGGTGCATTAATGGATAATTTACTCAATGGGAAGGAAGCAAATCCTCTGGCGCAGGCGGTAGTTACCGCCGCCTTAGCCTTGGGTCCCCGGGCGGCGGCTGGCCAGGAGATTGTCATTGGGGGTGCCGAAACGGCTTCCCGCCAGCGGGAAGAAGCCCAGGCCCTTTCCACTGCCGAAGAAGCCCTGAGCCTTTTATTGGTGGATGCCCAGAATCTGGAATCCCGCGGTACCGATTGGGAGCTTGTGGAAGACCCCACCGCAATTCTGGGAGAGCAAAATCCATCTCTCCAGGAACGGCTTAAAGCCCTTTCTCTGCTCTTACCTGCGACCCTCCTTTCGGCCCAGAATCAAAGCTACATGGAACTTTTTGATAGGATAAGAGACCCCGGAGAAGACTCCACCCGACTTCCCGCGGCATTGCCGGAACGATTCAAGACGGGGCCTGCTGAGGCGCCCCGTTCCTCAGGTTCGGGACAGGGACAAAAACAAGCCCCTGGCCCGGAAGAACCCCCTTCTTATCCCGCCGTACTGTGGAGTCTTCCCCTCGGGAAAACCCCGTTGCAGCAGGGTGTAGGACGTTCTGGGGAGGCCATCATTGTCCTGGATACTCAGGGAATCCTCTATGGGATTTCGAAAGAGGGGAAACTGCTCTGGAAAAATGAAGAACCCCTGCGGACCTATACAGCCCTCGACAGGGCTATCGCCGGAGTAAGCGAAAAGGCGGTGATTCTGGTAGATGGACAAACGGGAATTGAACAGGGGCGATGGGGTTTTGATGGCTGGAGTGCCATTCCCCAGTCCAAGCCGGTACCTATCCCGGAGGGCCTTGCGGTAGTTACTCCCCGGGGTATTGCGATTCTACGGTCAGAAAATGCCCAACTGATACGGGAAGTTCCCGTAGAAGGGGGAGTAGTGGCACCACCGGTGCTTATGAATCGCTTTTTGGCCATCCTGTCCGGGAAAGGGAGGCTCCTTTTCCTTGAAACCCGGCAGGGAACGGTGGTACATGAAATGGATCTTTCTTTTAATTCGCTTGAACTGTGGATGCCTCGATTTAAAAATGGTTCTCTTTACGTGGTGAGTAAACAGGGGGAACTCTCTGCGGTAGAGGAAGAAACCTATACGATACGGTGGAAAAATTCGATAGGAAAGATGGTGCTGGGGGATCCCGAGGTGGATGAACAGTATCTGTACCTCTGGATAGAAGGAAAGGAACTGCTTCGGGTGCGGCAGGAGGATGGCAGTGTAGGAGGGGCTCCCATAGGATTAGTTGATACACCACCTCTTCTTTCACGGGGCCGGCTCTACTTTGGGCGAGGTCAAAGCCTTATAGTAATGGAAGGAGCCACGGGGAAAATCATAAGAACGGTTCCGCTTCCTGAACCGATTACAACCCGGCCTCTCTTTATCGATGGTCGACTTTTTGTCGGTACCCGGGGAGGGAAGATGCTCAAGCTTGATATTACTGAATAAAACTTACTCCTACAAAAAAATGACCGGCAGATGCCTCTATCGTACCCTTCGGATTGGCAGCGCCGATATGCGGTTTTGGCTTATTATCCAGAATCGGGCCCTAAAAAAACGGGACTACCCAGCCACAATGCTGGATGGTCCCGTCGTTTTCTCTGGGTCTTTGAGTTGTTTAATTCTTTACTGGTTTCAGGGTTCCTGAAATTTTCACAATGTTTTTATCAAAGCTTACCTGAAGTTCCCCTTCCCAGCGGAACATGGCATCTGCCACACCGTTGTCGTCAGTGATAGCCCCTGTTTTGGTTGCTACGCCCGCCTGGATTTCTTTCCCCGCGGCAATGCTCGAATCCCACACCTTTGCCCAATTTACTTTTGCGGCGCTTTTATCTGCTGAGAAATCGGGGTGAATCACCTGAGGATTGCTACCCTGGATAAAACCAATTTGACGGCGAACAAAATTTCCTTTCGGGAAAGTAAGTTTCCCATTCCGATCGGTTTCGATCTTGTATGCTACCCCCCGGTGTACGTACTGGATGGTAATCACCCCATTTGTCGCTTTGGAAACAGTAAGGTTATCTACTTCCCGTTGTTCTATAGGCGCCACGGCAAATAAGAAAAGTCCCCGTAGTCCGGTAGGAAATACCTGCTTGCCCTGTACATCATAGAGATAAGGCATAAACATCTCGGTAGAATTCTGTTTTGATGCTCCGGTAGTTGCATCGAAGGTATCCTTTTCTGCCGCGTGATAGCGCATGGGAGCCTGAAAGGTAAAATAATTGGCTGGGTCTGCGGCTGCTACATTGAATTGATAATCAATTTTAAGATCCTGGGCACTTAGCCCTACGGTGAGCATAAGAAAACCTACTATTGGGGCGAGCAATTTCTTCATAAGTTCCTCCTCTCAGTATAGACATGTGTTTACTCCTTATAACGGGTCAGCATTTTATAAGTGCCAACGGTTATAAAAAGGAGTATATGACCATTATAGTAGGATATACGGGTAAACGCAAGAGAATCCCTCTATCAATATGTATGCTCTTCTTTTGTTGCGGTGCTCACCCCCGCTTGAGAAAAACTTGCCATTTCATTAGCAATGGCTGCAGAAAGAGAAAGGATAAAGCCGCCGATAACCGCACCTGTCCCTTCTCCAAGGCGCATTTCCAACTGCACGATGGGTTCGAGTCCCAGATAGTTCAGCAGGGGAGTATGTCCTTTAACATGGGAACGGTGTCCTGCGAAGAGCCAATCGGTGACGCGGGGATTTAACTTGTATGCGAGAAGGGCCGCACTGGTGATAGGAAAGCCATCGATGACGCAGGCGATGTTCTTCCCTTCCAACCCCAGGATAAAACCAGCGGTCATCACGAGTTCTGCTCCGCCGAAAAAAGCACCAATCTGAGCGGCGGTGGGCTGAGGGTGGCGCTGAAGAAACTGGGTTACCGCCTTTGTAATTACTTTGTATTTATGGTTCAGCATGGTCGCATCAATTCCTGTGCCCCGGTCAATAATTTCCTCTGGGGTAAAGCCAAATGCTACCGCAAGGGCTGCGGCACTCGAGGTGTTCCCTATCCCCATGTCACCAAGGGCGACGAGCTGATAGCCCTGTTTTTGGGCAAAGAGGGCGAGTTCTTTGCCCTTTTCAAGACAGGCGGTAAATTCTTCTTCGGTAAGGGCCGGCTCTTTGTAAAAATTGTGGGTTCCCCGTACCACTTTGGCTGAAATAAAGCGAGGGGAAGCCCTGCCCGGTGGGGAAAATGTGGAAGAATCTTTTTCTTGCGACTTATCCTGCCAGCTTGCAGGAAACTCCGCCTGTACCCCCGCATCTACCGCATACAGGTCGAACCCGCAGTGACGGGCAAGAACATTGATGGCTGCTCCCCCGGCCATAAAATTGTGTACCATCTGGGCGGTGACTTCCGGGGGATACAGGGAAACCCCCTCCTGGGTAATGCCATGATCCCCCGCAAAAACGAAGACCGCCCTTTTATGGAGGTGGGGTGGTACCGTTCCTTGAATGCAGGCCAATTTGCAGGCATAGTTTTCCAGTTTGCCGAGACTTCCCTTTGGTTTTGTCAGGTTGTCCAGGTGCTGTCGCATTGTCTGTTCCAGGGCGTTGAGGTGGTTTACGTTGGTATCGTGCACAGTATGCCTCCTTTCATCAATTATGATGTTTTGCTATAGGCGACCGCCTTTTTTCTTTCTTCGACTGGGCAGGCTAAATTTCCCATACTCTTCATGATAGCCATGGACAAAGGTGGTGTTATAGGCTTTTTCGAGGAGGAAGGGGATAAGGATTTCCTCCGGCGCACCCCAGGCTGCGGAACCATCGTGAAAGAGAAGGATTACCTTGTGGGCAAGTCGATAGGCAAGATTGATATCGTGGAGGCTTATGCAGATGGTCTTTCCTTTTGCCGCAAGCCTTTGAAGGAGTTCTCCTAGTTCCAGTTGTTTCCCCGGGTCCAGGTTGGCCGCCGGTTCATCAAGCAGAATGAGGGGTGTGTCCTGGCATACGGCCCGGGCTATAAGCACCTGCCGTGCCTGGCCCCCTGAAAGGGATGAGAACCTTTTGCTCTGAAGATGGGTAAGGTCCAATTCTGTAAGGGTGTTGTGGATACACTCCCGATCCTCTTTGGTAAGAGAGTGAAATCCAGTGCTGTACGCATAGCGGCCCTGACTTACCAGGTCCCATACGGTAAAATCCCAAAGGGGATCGAAAAACTGGGGGACCCAGGAGCAAAGCCGGGCCCGCTCTCTTATAGAAAGCTCCTGGATGGAATGTCCCCCGATGGAAATACGCCCCCCGAGGGGCGGTCGGAGACCTAGTATGGTTTTAAGGAGAGTTGTTTTTCCCGAACCATTGGGCCCAAGAATTACTATTATGGTTCCCTCTCGGATTTCCGCAGAAAGGGGGCCCGCCTGCCAGCTTCCAGCATATCCCCATCGAAGCTTATCAATTGAAAGCAGAGGATACTTCATGCGGCGGTCCTTTTAAGGAGTTTTACCAGAAAATAGGGGGCCCCGATTAGAGCCGTAAGGGCTCCTACGGGAAGTTCTATGGGAGGTACAAGGGTTCGAGCCCCTATGTCTGCCACCACAAGCATGATGGCGCCCACCAGGGCGGCACTCGGTATGACGATTCTATGACGGGGTCCCACTACTCGGCGGGCAATGTGGGGGCTTACGAGTCCCACAAAGCCGATGGTGCCTGCCACGGAAACGGCCGCCGAAATACCGATGGCCATGCCGATACTTAAAAAAAGCCGTGTTATCGACGGGTGGAGTCCCAGACTCTGGGCCTGTTCATCCCCCCCTGAAAGGATATCCAGGGGCCGGGCTCCCATCATGCCGATGAAGAGACTAAGGACTGTCGGTAATATAAGAAACCCCAGGTGGTCCCAGGTTCTCCCTGAAAAGCCTCCCAGTAACCAGAAGAAGGCCCGGTGGAGATCCCGATCTTTCAGGGTAAGAAGAATCGAGATGCTGGCAGAAAAGAAAGACCCCATGGCGCTTCCTGCAAGGAGTACGGTGGTACTGCTGGTGGATCGGGGAAAAAAACCGGCAATAAAATATACGAGGATGGTGGCCCCCAGGCCTCCGATAAAGGCCATGAGACTGATTCCAGAAAGACCAAACCAGGAGATCCCTTCGATGGAAGGGGAAAAAAGGGAGAAGCCCCCGAGGGTAATCGCTACCACCGCTCCAAGGGCGGCCCCACTGGAGGTCCCCACCACGTAGGGGTCTGCCAGGGGATTCATAAACAGCCCTTGAAATACGGCTCCACTTGCGCCAAGGATGATCCCTACCATCGTAGCAAGGAGGTACCGCAGCAGGCGGAGGCGGAGTATCGCCAGGGTTGGGGAGAGGGGAGTATCTCCTACGGGCCAGAGGATCTGCCCTAGGGCGGAGATCATTTCATTAAAACCAAGCGGAACCGAACCCCCTATCAGCGCGAGGGGCCCTAAGAGGAGAAGTATGAGAAGGAGCAGTGTAATGAAAAGACCCCCTGACTTTTTCATTTCCTTTAGAAGAGTTCCGGATGTAATGCTTTAGCCACGAGTTCCACCGCATCTACAAAGCGGGGACCGGGTCTACTTATAATGTCATCATCAAAAAGAATGATGTTCCGATTCCGTACCGCCGGGAGATTAGCCCAACCGGGTCGGCGTTTCAGGGTTTCTAGATCCAGGGCCTCCCCATGGGTACGGGTACTCATGATATAGTCGGGATTTCGGACAAGTACCATTTCAGAGGAAACAATTGGCCAGTTCTCTGAAAGGTCTGAAAAGATGTTTTGCCCCCCCGCCAGGTTAAGGATTTGCCCGATAAAGGTGTGGGGTCCGCAGGTCATGAGGGGTTCGTTCCACACTTCCCAGAAAACCCGGGGCCGGGGAGTTTTTTTCTTTGCCACAAGGTTTGTAATGCGGTTTACCCGTTCTTGTAAGTTTTTTGTAAGGGCTTGCCCTTCGGCAGAACGTCCTGTTATGATAGCTAGGTTCTGAATGAGGGTGTAAATATCTTCAATCCGGGTAATATCTACAAGAAAAAAGTGAATCGCTGCTTCTTTAAGGGTATTCTCCAGGGATCGGTGCATAGAAATCTCGCCTATCACGAGCTCTGGCTGTTGCTGGATAATCCGTTCCACACTGATGGTATCCGCCGAGTAGCCCCCTACCTTTTGTACTTCCAGAGCTGCCTCAGGATAGGTACAGTAGGTGGTGTTCCCTACCAGGGTCGCACCTGCACCGATGGCGTAGAGGGTCTCGGTAACGGCTGGAGAAAGACTTACGATCCGAGTTACCGGTTTGGTAAAAGAATGGGACCGTTTAAGTACATCCTGGACTACTATTGGTTTCTCCTGGGCATACAGAAAATTCAGGAATGAACCTATCGTAAGAATAAAGCCCATGAGGTACATGCTTTTGTTCAGTTTTTTTTGCATAGCTCTCTCCTTCTCTCCCTAATTAGAAATTGGTTTGCAGATTTGCTTCGATAGTGGTAGGAATCCGTATCAAGGAGGAGAAGAAGGGGTTTCCCCTTTGTTGTCTATCCAGGCCTTTCTTTTGGAAAATCGCCGTCATTCAGGGAAGAACCTTCTTCTTGACAAGGGTATAATTACCCTTTTCTCATTGTTGGGAAATTTCTGGAGAGATCGATATGAAGTGTATCGATCGCACCACGCCTGACCCACGAAGCGCTTCTGCGAGGACTGCAGGGAGGGTAACCTGGCTTTCCAACAAAACAGGGACGTATATCCCTTTTGTTGAATTCACAGTTACGGGCTAGCGCCGGATTTGCACCGGCTTCCCCCTCTTGGCTCTACAAAAAGGGTATGTTCGTTTTTGATTTCCCCTTTTTAAGAAGCCCTCCTGCAACCGCCTGACTTTTCTTCGCCAGACAGACCTTATAGTATGGAAGAGCCAAAAAATGGTCAATATTGTTATTGACAGTTCCCCTCAGAATATAGTTTTTTCTATTTACCCGGTTTATTTATACCGATAAGAAAAGTGAAGAATAGTATTGAGGACTTCTTATGATGCATATTCTGGTGGTGGACGATGATCCCCTCCAATTGGAACAAATGAGCCGGATTCTCCAGCACATGCAATATCCACCGGTGGAAATTTTTACCGCCGATTCCTATGGAAGTGCCCTTCGGATTTTTAATGCTATCGTGGTTGATTTAGTAATCACCGATCTCCGCCTCCCCGATGGGTCTGGCCTGGACATCCTTAAGGAAGTAAAAAAAACTAATCCCATGGTGCCCGTGATAGTAATGACCGCCTTTTCCAGTGCCCAGGAAGCGGTGGAAATCCTCAAGGCGGGGGCCGATGATTATCTTATAAAACCAACTAAGGCTCAGGATATAGAAAAGATTGTTCTTCGTTCCTATGAAAAAAACATGCTTATCCGGGAATCTTTCTTACCCCCTTTGGAAGGGAAAACCACGAGCCCTTTTGCAGAGGGTATTATTTATAAAAGCGAATCCATGGCCTTTGTGATGCAAATCGCCGCCCGTTGTGCCGAAAGTGATGCCACCGTGGTGGTTTCGGGAGAAAGCGGAACAGGGAAGGAACTGGTGGCCCGCTTTATTCACGAGCGCAGTTTACGGAAGCACAAACCCTTTGTGGCGGTAAACATTTCTGCCCTGCCGGAATCCCTGGCAGAAAGCGAGCTTTTTGGGCATAAACGGGGGGCCTTTACGGGGGCCGATACAGACCGAATCGGGCGCTTTGAACTTGCCGATGGGGGGACCCTCTTTATCGATGAAATTGGGGATGTACCTATCCACTTACAGGTAAAGCTTCTCCGGGTCCTTCAATTTGGAATCATAGAACGGGTAGGAGAAAACACTCCCCGCAAACTGGATGTGCGGGTAATTGCGGCGACCAATAAAAACCTCCCCCAATTGGTAGAACAGGGGCTTTTTCGGAAGGATCTCTTTTACCGCATCAATGTGATTACCCTGGATCTTCCTCCCCTTCGGGAACGAAAAGAGGATATTCCCCTTTTGGTACAGCACTTTATCGAGAAATTTAACCAGCGGAACCATCGGATGGTTCAGGGCGTTTCCCGGGAGGCCATGGAACATCTTATGCGTTACGATTATCCGGGAAATGTGCGGGAACTGGAGAATATTATTGAACGGGCGGTGGTTCTTTCGCGGGGGGATATCATCCTTGAACGGGATCTTCCTCCCCTTCCCTTTGGGAGACCCAGCAGTACGAACACCCTTTCTTTTCCCCTGGATTATCGAGAGGTGCTGGGAAGTTTTGAACGTACCCTTATTGAGCGGGCCCTACAGGAAACAAAGGGTAATAAAAGTGCCGCGGCTCGCCTTTTAGGGATTTCTGAACGACACCTGCGGTCCCGGTTAGAACGGCTGTATCCGAAGGATTCGCCGCTCCTCAAAGTAACTCAATAGCTCGATGGGCGGTTCTAGTACCAAAAGTTTCCGGAGGCATTTTCGTGTACCTTACCAGAACAAACAAAATTCAACGGATCGGCTTCGTTTCTACCCGTTTTAAGGGAACCGATGGGGTTTCCCTGGAAACGGACAAATGGAGTCGGGTCCTGGAGCGGATGGGGTATGGTTGTTACTTCTTTGCAGGCCAATCGGACCGACCCCCGGAACGAAGCATGGTGGATGAGCGGGCCTTTTTTGCTCATCCGCTGGTACAGGAGCTTCACCATCAGTGTTATGGGACCACCCTTCGTTCTGAAGCCTTGACCGCTCGGATCCATGAATTACGGAAGGAACTTAAAAAATCCCTCTACGACTTTATAGGAACCTTTAATATCGATGCCCTTATTGTGGAAAATGCCCTGACGATTCCCCTGCATATTCCTTTTGGCCTTGCGATCACGGAGGTAATTGCCGAGACAGGGCTTCCCACGGTGGCCCATCACCATGATTTTGTGTGGGAACGACAACGTTTTATGGTGAACTGTGTGGAAGACTACCTGGCCATGGCCTTTCCTCCGCGGCTCCATTCTATTAATCATGTGGTCATTAATAGTGAAGCCCGCAGACAGCTTTCGTACCGATGTGGGCTTTCGTCTATCATCATTCCCAATGTCTTTGATTTTGAAGAGGCCCCTCCTGAAATGGATAGCTATGCCCGGAGTTTACGCGAGGATTTGGGGATAAAGGAGGGGGAATACCTTTTTTTACAGCCCACCCGCATCATTGCCCGGAAGGGAATAGAACACGCTATCGAGTTGGTCCATCGCCTGGGAAAACGGGGAATTGTGGCGAAGCTCCTTATCAGTCATCAGGAACGGGACGAAGGGAGCGCCTATTATGAGCGTACCCGGGAGTATGCCCGCCTGTTGGGGGTAGATGTGCTGGTTCGGCCCGATATTATTGGTGCCCACCGGGGAACGAGTTCCACCGGGCAGCGCCAGTATAGCCTATGGGATTGCTATGTAAACGCCGATTTTGTAACCTATCCCTCTACGTACGAGGGGTTTGGAAACGCCTTTCTGGAAGCCCTCTGGTTTAAAAAGCCTATCCTGGTGAACCGCTATTCTATCTTTGAACAGGATATTGAACCGGTAGGTTTTGATGTGGTTCTAATGGACACCTATATCACCGAAGACACGGTGGATACGGTTGTTTCTCTTCTTAAAAATCCGGAGCTTACCCGTCTTATTGGAAGTAAGAATTTTGAACTGGCAAAGAAATTCTTTTCTTTCAGGCTGCTTGAAGAACGCCTGCGACAGGTGTTTATGAACTTTGGACAGGTGTAGGTGGCGGACGCCCCCCGGGGGGAGGTCAGTCTCTCCGGAGAGCGTGGAGTGGGCCGCCGCTGTTTACTGGATCACGATGTTCACCAGTTTATCCGGTACAGAAATAATCTTGATAACCCGATGCCCTTCAATCCATTTCTGAACCCCCGGCAGGGCCTGGGCCGTTTTTTCAAGCTCCTCTTTGCTTGTGCCGGGAACCGCATTGAATTTATCCCGGATTTTGCCGTTCACCTGTACCACGATGGTAACTTCTGTTTCTTTGCACAGTTCCTCATCGTAAGTCG
Source organism: Treponema sp. J25 (assembly GCF_004343725.1). Classification (NCBI taxonomy): domain Bacteria; kingdom Pseudomonadati; phylum Spirochaetota; class Spirochaetia; order Treponematales; family Treponemataceae; genus Treponema; species Treponema sp. J25. The sequence goes on along the minus strand of NZ_PTQW01000014.1, from coordinate 27,897 downwards.
GCCAGGGTTCGTAGGCCAGAGACCCGGAGTGCCCCAATTTTTGCCAGAGTTCTTCCGCCAGGTGGGGCGCATAGGGGGCAAGCAGGAGGACAAAGGGTTCCCACAGGGAACGGGGAATCCGCTCTGCCTTTGCTAACTCTCCTGAATAGATCATCATCTGGCTGATGGCGGTGTTAAAATTAAGGGTTTCCGTATCGTGGGTTACCTTTTTTATGGTTTTATGCAGCAGCCGTAGCAGCTTTTGTTGTTCCTCTTCGGAAAGACCGCTGTCTGAAAGATCCTTGCAAAGGGGCTTTTCGCCGATGGCCCACAGACGTTCCAGGAAGCGGGATACCCCCACAAGGCCCGCCGTAGACCAGGGTTTACTTACCTCCAGGGGTCCCATGAACATTTCGTAGACCCGCATGGAATCGGCCCCATACTCCCGGATTATATCGTCGGGATTAATGACGTTTCCCCGGCTCTTACTCATTTTCTGGCCATCTTCGCCCAGGATCATCCCCTGGTTTACGAGGCGCTGGAAGGGTTCCTTGGTATTTACAATCCCCAGATCATAGAGCACCTTGTGCCAGAAGCGGCTGTAGAGAAGGTGTAACACCGCGTGTTCCGTACCACCCACGTAGAGATCCACCGGCATCCAGTATTCGATAGCCTGTCGGGATGCCAGGGCCGTATCGTTTTTGGGATCCAGATACCGCAGATAGTACCAGCAGGACCCCGCCCATTGGGGCATGGTGTTCGTTTCCCGTTTTGCCGGTCCTCCGCAGCGGGGGCAGGTGGTGTTTACCCAGTCGGTAATAGCCGCGAGGGGTGATTCTCCGGTGCCGGTGGGGGCATAGGACTGTACCTCCGGCAGGGTCAGGGGAAGCTGGTCCTCAGGCAATGGAACGATGCCGCAGTTCTGGCAGTGCACGATGGGGATCGGTTCCCCCCAGTAACGCTGGCGGCTGAAGATCCAGTCCCGGAGCTTGTAGTTTACTGCCCGCCGGCCAAGGCCTTTTGCTTCAAGCCAGGAGACGATTTTTTTCTTAAATTCCGCCGTTGGAAGGCCGGTAAACTCCCCTGAATTGACCGCATAGCCCTCTTCGGTAAAGCAAACACTGGGGGTTTTGCTGTAATCCTCACCGGGCTCTGGGGGAGTAGGGGACACCACCTGAATGATGGGAAGCCCAAAAACCTTGGCGAAGTCCCAGTCCCGTTCGTCATGGGCGGGGACGGCCATGATGGCCCCCGTGCCGTAGGAGATAAGCACGTAGTCGGCGATCCAGATGGGGATTTTCTTGCCATTGACGGGATTGATCGCGTAGGCCCCGGTAAAGACGCCCGTTTTTTCCTTGGCCAGGTCGGTCCGTTCCAGGTCACTCTTCTTGGCCGCCTCTTCAATATAGGCCTGTACGGCTTTCCGCTGTTCAGGGGTAGTAATTTTTTCTACCAGGGGGTGCTCCGGGGCAAGCACCATGTAGGTTGCCCCAAAGAGGGTGTCAGGCCGGGTGGTGTAAATTTCAAGCTGGTCCGGATGGCCTTCGATCTGGAAAATCACATTGGCCCCTTCGGAACGGCCGATCCAGTTCCGCTGCATGAGTTTTACCGGCTCAGGCCAGTCCAACTCGTCCAGATCCTGTAAAAGTCGTTCCGCATAGGCGGTGATTTTTAAGATCCACTGACGGATCCGCTTTCGGGTAACCCGGGTCCCACAGCGGTCGCAGCAGCCCTCTTTTACTTCCTCGTTGGCAAGACCGGTTTTACAGGAGGGGCACCAGTTAATGGGGGTCTCCGCCTCGTAGGCAAGCCCCTTCTCGAAGAGTTTCAGGAATATCCACTGGGTCCACTTGTAATATTCCGGTTCACAGGTAGAAACTTCCCGATCCCAATCGTAGGAAAAGCCCAGGGCTTTTATCTGTTCCCGAAAACGGTTAATATTGGCCCGGGTTGTGGTAGCAGGATGGGTCCCTGTTTTAATGGCATAGTTTTCTGCAGGAAGCCCAAAGGCGTCAAATCCCATGGGATGAAGCACGTTGTAGCCCCTCATCCTGAGGTAGCGGCAGTAAATATCCGTGGCGGTATATCCTTCGGGATGTCCCACATGCAGCCCCTGGGCGGAAGGATAGGGGAACATGTCAAGGACATAGCGGCGCTTTTCTTTTGGAATTGCCGGATCTTCTACTGCCCGGAAGGTCTTATGCTCTTCCCAGTATTTTTGCCATTTAGGTTCAATGATATCAAAGGGGTATCGTGCCATCGCAGGCTCCTTACACTGAGGTCCATATCAAAATGTTACAATCGTACGCTATATTATACAGTATTTATAAATTAGGCAACCAAGGAAGGAAAGAGAGGATGATCGTAAAACCAGAGGAAGTCCCTATGGCAAAGAAAGGGCCGGGAGCGGGAGGAGCGCATCTTAGAAAGAGAATGCCCGGAGTGGGGGGGACCTCCAAACCTTTACCAAGAAAAATGAAAAAACGGTACTCCTCGGGGCCGAGGGGCCTTCTGTTTCTCCTGGTTGGCATGGGACTTTTCTCTGCCTGTACAAAAGAACAGGACATAATCCTGTACCTTTCTCCAGGGGATGGGGAACTGGTTCAAAGCTTATCCCCCTTGCCGTCTCCCTGGCGTTTAAAGATTATTACCCTCCCAGGCAAAGCTGAAGGGGCTCCCCCACCTTCTCATGGAAGGGCTGACCCTCTTTCCCCCGGGACACCCATCGACCCGGTTAGCCCGGTAGGTGGGGCTCAAGGGAGAAAGGAAACTGGACCGGGGCCAACCCTTGAAATTCATCGCCTGTTTCAGTACGAGGAACCTCTCTTTAAAGAACGGGTGGGGGATTCCTATGTGGTTCTTGCCTCCCGGGTCTATGCTCCCCGCGCCTCTGTGCTGGATGAAGGGGGTTCTCTGCCATTATCAGAAGTGCTCCTCCGTATGGATGGAGACCCCGACGCGGTGGTTCCCCTCGCGAATATTACTCTTCCGTACAAGGCCCTCAAGGTTGATGGGCTTTTGCCGGCAGAGCCGGGGTACCCCCTTATTAAAAAGGTGGTGCTCCTTTTGCGGTTTCCCCCTGGGGGGCCTTTCTCTGATGGGGCCTCCCAACGGCTCCGTGGGTGGTTTGCGTCCCTTCCCCGGAGCACTCCTCCATCGACGAAGGTGTATACTCTGGCCTTCGTAGGGGACATCATGCCAGGGCGAGGGGTTGATACCATTCTCCTGGAGAATCGGCGAGGACTCGAGCAGGTTTTTGGCGATACCTTACCACTCCTTCTCCGACATGACCTCTGTCTTGGGAACCTGGAAGGGGCCCTTACTGAACATGCCCGGCGGGTTCCCAAATCCTATAATTTTAAGTTTCCTCCTCCCATCCTTCCCCTGCTTAAGCGGGCGGGTTTTGCCTATCTCTCGCTTACTAACAATCATATCTATGATTATGGTGAAGTGGGGCTCCTTGATACCCTCAAGGCCTTTGAACAGTACCGGATGGGAACCTCCGGTATCGGTCGAACCCTTGCCGAAGCAACGAACCCCTGGTGGTGGCCCCAGTCCCAGGAGAATCCTCCCAATCCCCTTGAAATGACGGGTAAATCCCCTGAGTCCGAAGCTCCCCTTCAAAAACCTGTTTCCCCTAACAAAATCGGGGAGGGCCTTTCTTCCCAGGAAAGCCCTTCCTGGTGGAGTTCCGGCGGCGAAGGTCCCTGGCTTGCGGTTTTTTCTCTGGGGGCCTATCCCCGGGAAAAAAACGGCTTCGATGGGGAACGTCTGGCCGCGGTGGACGCCGGCCGTCCCGGGATTCTCTGGGCTCGGGAGGAACACCTCCAGGCCCTGCGGCCCTTTTTACAGGAGGCCCCTTTCTCGGTGGTGATGATCCATGGGGGCACCGAATGGAGTTCTACCCCTTCAAAAGAACAGCGGTCTCTGTACCGGCGTCTTATCGATGAGGGGGCAGACCTGGTGGTGGGAAGCCATCCCCATGTGATTCAAGGGATGGAAGCGTACAGAGGAAGCCCTATCGCCTACTCTCTGGGGAACTTCTTGTTTCCTGGCATGGGAGATATGCCCGGGGCACAGGATTCCTGTATCCTCTCGGTTGGGATATACGAGGGAAAGGTCCGATACGTGGAATGTATCCCGGTTACATTAAACGATACGGGGGTTCGTCTTGAAAAGGGCGAAAGGATTCGGCGGACCTTTTATGAACTTTCTCGGGCTCTCCAATAAAGAAAGGGGGGACGCCTACGCTTCTAGTTCTTTTCCTAAAAGGGTAGCGATTTCTTCCCCAATGTGAGATAGTTCAAGGGCGGTTTTCCCTTTTCTGGAGTCTAACACCAGACGTCCCCCATTGGTGAGTAATAGCACCAGGTTTACCCAGAGGGGGGGCGAAAAGAAAGGAAGTGCCGGACCTTTAGGTCGGCCCCGGGAAAAGGTGGCTGCTTCTTCCGGGGAGAGGAAGCCCGATCGACCTTTGACAAAGTATTCCAGTTTTACTTTTTCTACCGCCGAGAAGGGGATTGTTTGCCGCCGTGCCAGGGGGAGCATGCCAAATCGAAAGGTGATGGTTTGGCCTGTCTTATCAAGGATCCACCGCTCTTCATAAAGGGTTGCCGCGATGGTCAGTACCAGCAATGCCAGGTTGAGGGCGTCGAAGGGGGCTTTTCCTTCCAGGAGTGAAACATACGCGGTAGATCCTACCAGAAGAGCACCGATAGCTCCGAGGGAAAGTCGCGTCCTCATCGGCACGGTGAGCATCACATTACCTTCTTTTGTGGTCTTTCTGATAAGGTGGATTGCCATGATCGCTCCTCAAATTTTTATGGGGCCCTTTGTTCGATATTACTATCCTGAGTGGTACAGGATACGCTGATTTTTATCAATCCCTTCTTTTTTCTGTGAGAGGGCTGGCCTTTATTTTATGTGGTACAGGGCCCACTGATTTTCACTAATACCTTCTTTCATAGGCTGGCCTTTATTTCTGCTCCTGGTGTTGCCAATAGGGGGCCAGTTCGTAGATGCTGCGGATGCGGGGATAGGGAACCTCGGGGTGCAGGTCTTCTTCATCCACCAGGACCGCCGGGCCTCCGAGTCGTATATAGCCCTCTACATAGGTAGGATAATCATCTACGAAGAGCACTTCGGAAATTTCTTTCCCCAGGGCTCGAACCACCCGACGAAAGGCCCCTTCGTGGGGCTTCCCCTTATGATTGTTCCAGCGAATGTCAAAGATATGGGTAAAGATTCCTTCCAGTTCGAGCCGTTTGATGACCCGTTCTGCATGTTCCATGGGAGAATTGGTAAGTACCGCCAGGGGCAGGGGAATGGATTTTAGGAATTCCTTAAGCCGGGGATCGGGCGCCAGGGGAGCCTCTTCTCCTTCTGGATGGATAAATCGATGATATGCTTCCACATCGGTAAGGCCCTCTTCGGCCATGAGCCACTCCAGAGTTGTACCATAGTAGGGAAGGCGGGCCTGTCGTCGCGCCAGGGCTTCTTCTTCAGGAAGGCCTAAGAATTGGACGGTAAACTGACGGATCCGTTCGGCTGTGGCCTGTTCAAGCCCGTATCGGCTGGAATAGAGGGTATTGTCCAGATCGAAGAGGATATAAGAAATCATGAAAGCGATTGTACAGAAAAAGGAGCGTTGCCGGAAGGGGTAAGAGGGGAATTTACGAGACCCCGGCTATCCTGGGGTCCCCCAGGAAATAGAAGGGAGGAAATGATGATGCGGGAATAGGGTGCCTGGAATGGGATTCCTGCTTTGTGGTATAGTACCGGCCATGAATACGGTGATTGAATGGTTTGGGCTTGCTGCTTCGGTGATAGTAGCCATCAGTCTTATGATGAAAAATCTCGTACGGTTGCGACTGGTGAATTTAGTGGGTTCCGCAGCCTTTGCCCTGTATGGCCTCCTGATTCACGCCTGGCCGGTGTTTCTCCTCAATACCTTTATTGTGCTGGTGAATGGGTTTTACCTGTGGACCATGAAACAGGATAGCCAAAGGCCGGAAACCTTCGAGCTTTTAGAGCTCTCTCCGAAGGATCCCTATGTAGAGCATTTTGTGGACTTTTACCGGGAGGACATTCGGAAATTCTTCCCTTCCTTTACGGGGATTCCCACCGATGATCCTGAGGTACGGCTCTGTTTTATCCTCCGGCAGACCGTCCCGGTATCCCTGGTGGTATATAAAAAGAATGCCTCTGGGGAAGTGACAATCCTCCTTGATTATGCGGTGCCGGCCTATCGGGATCTAAAGAATGCCCGTTTCTTTTTTGAACAGGCCCTGCGTCGTATTGCGGAAGGCGCTTCGGTGGTGCATGCCACGGCGGAGGTCCCTGTCCACGGGGCGTACCTTAGAAAAATAGGATTTGCCCCTGTAGATAGCGATGAGGCGACCCAGCGGTACACTAAGAAACTGTAAGCCTATGCAGATTCTGAGTAGTTCTCGCCTGGATATAGAAAAGGCCGCCCAGGCCTTACTGGAGGGTCTCCTCGTGGCTTTCCCCACCGAAACGGTCTATGGCCTTGGGGCCGATGCCCGCAATCCCCACGCCCTGGCCCGGGTGTTCGAGGCAAAACGGCGGCCCGCCTTTGATCCCCTTATTATCCACCTGGCCCGGCGGGAAGAACTCGAGCAGGTGGCTAATGTAGGGGCCCTTCCCGAATCGCGACGGGCCCTGGTAGCGGTCCTGGCGGAAAACCTGTGGCCCGGGCCTCTTACGCTGGTACTGCCGAAACAGGACTGGGTTCCCGATCTGGCCACCAGTGGTCTTCCCACGGTGGCGGTGCGGGTTCCGGCCCATCCGGTGGCCCAGGCCTTGCTCCAGACGGCGGGAATACCCGTGGCGGCCCCCAGTGCCAATCCCTTTGGGTACCTGAGCCCCACCTGCGTAGCCCATGTGGCTTCTCAACTGGGAGAACGGGTGGATTACATTATCGATGGGGGCCCCTGTATGGTGGGGGTGGAATCGACGGTTCTTGATATGACCGGCGATGTTCCCCGGATTCTGCGGCCCGGGGGAACCCCCCAGGAAAAGATAGAGGCCCTCATCGGCCCCGTGGCAGTCGTGGATCGAACCAGTGCTCGGCCCACCGCCCCGGGCCAGCTGCCGAGCCACTATGCACCCCGGGCAGAGCTTATTCTCTACGACCCCGGGCAGATTCCTCCCCTTACCGAACTCGTGGGGGCCTACCTCGGCACTACGGGCCAACCTGACGCGGCCGCTGGAGCCCATTGCGAGAAAGATACCCAGGCCCCGGCGGAGGTGGTCGCTTCCCCGGTGGCACATGCCACGGAAACGGCCGCTGCGATAGAAACGATAGAAACAAAGCCGGCAAATGTTTCCGCTCCTTTTGGGGCTTCCCTCCACCAAAGGCCAATCCGGTGGGGGTTCCTCTTTTTTGATACCCCTTCCCGGGATGCCTGGTATGACCGGTCAGGCCTCCGGCCTGGTCCCGCTCAAGAGAAATCGGAATGGCTTACGGCGGGACAGGAGCTTTCCTGCGTGATTCAGGTTCTTTCCTCCCATTCTGATGTGGTGGAAGGGGCGGCCAACCTTTTCAGGATGCTCCATCATTTTGATGAACGGGGGGTATCCTGTATTTTCGCCGAGCGGGTCCCCAACCGGGGCGTTGGGGTCGCGGTGAATGACCGACTCTTTAAGGCCCGGGGGGCGGCGAAGAGAGGGGGAAGGGAATGAGGGAAGCAGCCCCCACGCCTCTAATTCTCATATCTAGTTCTAGGTGGCTAAAGGAATGTGGATCATCAAATTGTAGATAGTATGATGAATATATTCCCCTTTTCAAATCTAGCCCCAGCCGGCGCCCGAGAAAAAACTCCAGTACCCGAAAGAAAAACCTGAACCCCCCCAGAGGCCGGTGACTTTCCCATTTTTTAGTCGGTGCTTACAAAATCAGTAAGTTCATCATCTATCTGGGTAAGGAGATCGCCCAGTTCATGCTCTTTTAGTTCGGCGATGGCTTTCAGAGTACGGGGACGGCCCGTATCAAGATCGATGCCGCAACGCCGCCAGGTGGTCTCGTAAAAAAGGATTTTTTTGTCCCCCGGCACCCCAAAGTCCCGCAGGGTTTGACAGGCCCGCTGGACGAGGGCCGCTTTCCGCCGCCCATCTTCGATAGAGTTAATTTCCCATACCCCGAGTTGAATGGGGGTGCTTGGATTTTCTACATCCCCAAAAAACTCGCCCCGCAAAAGTCTATCCCGTTGTTCCCCAAGGTAGGGGACAAAATCGGCGTGTTCCGCGAGTTTTCGGTCGGTGGCACCGAAGACGCCCGTAAAGGGATTCAGGGTAAAGACCACGGTTCGGTCTACCGCCTGGCCATAGGCTTTAAATCGAATCCCCTGGTAAAGGGTCTGACCCGCAAGAAACGTAAGGGCCCCCTCTTCCCGACACAGGATATGTACCGCTTCGGTAAGCCAGAGCCGGAGGTTTTCTTCATCGATACGAAATTGAGAGAGGTTTCCCTTAAACTGGGCAAGTTCTATGGCCCCATGAAGGGTGGCCAAAAAAAGTCGATACAGGTCCCGGACATTGTTCTTTCGGGAAAACTGCAGAATCAGGTCCCAGATAAGAATTTCCAGCTTCCGGAGTCGCCAGAGATGGGCCGAAATTTCCGCCTTGCTGCTGGTGGGGCCCGGTCGGTGCTCTACCCCCAGGGCCTTGAATTCGGCCAGGCGGGTTTCTAGTTGGGCATAGGTGTTTTCTTCTGAGCCGCTGGCCCGGGGCAGGCGAATCTTCCAGCGGGTGCCCTTGCCCCGTTCGCTGTGGACGGTGATGTTATCGGCCCCAAAGGTGGTGTAAATCTGTCGGGTCCCTTGGCCTTCGCCCAGGGGACCCTTGGTGCTGATACCTACAAAGGAGGGCATCCCATCGGGCCCCTTTTGTAAACGCTGTTCTTCGATGCCCGTGCCATTGTCTTCCACGGTCAGAATAATCCAGCCCGCCGATTCTTCAAGCCCGATGGTAAGTTCCCCGGGACGACCAGCGGCTTTTATGGCATCCAGGGCATTGGACACCAGGTTTACCAGGGCTCGACCCACTTCGACGTAATGGGCCCGGGCTTCTCCCACGTTGGGGGCAAAGCGGAGCGTCAGCGTACAGGGGACCGGCGAATGGTCGATCATGGGGATGATGCGGTCCACGATGAGTTCCTTAAGGTTTACCGTTCTAAAGCGCTGCACCGAGTCCCGAAAAAGGTTTAAGGTGTTGATCAGGGCCGTGGTTTCCCGGTTAATGTCTTCAATGATCCGGGAGCAGTTTTCTGCGGTCAGGGCCCCGGCCATATCCGCAATAAGGCGGATCGCTTTTTTAGCATCGTGGCGAATCTTGCCAAGCTCTTCCGCGGTCCCGGAAAGAAAGCCCACTTTAGGGACGATTTCCTTTACATCCCTGGCCACGGAGCGGAGTTTTATGAAGGTAAGGGCCCGCCAGTTGATCCGTTCTTCTTCATGGAACCCCCGTCTGAGATAGAACGAAAGAATTTCGGTTTGCCGTTCCCATACATACAAGCCTATTTCGGCATCCTCCGGCAGTATCGACGCCAGGTGGGCAAGAAAGGCGGACCCGATGCCTTTGCTCCTGCCAAAGGGACTGGTAACCTGTTTGTAGATGTAAAAACATTTTTTTAATGGATTAGACCAGACTTCGATATACCCTAGAATTTCCCGTTCCTCTTCCCATACGAAGGAATGGTCCAGATCTTTTTCAAGTCCCTGATCCAGAACGTACGGGGTGGGTACAATGAAACTATCGATATTGAGGCTCGGGTTCCGTCGGATCCGGTCTTCTAATTCTGGGGTAAGGGGTTTTATATAGGGGATTGCCATCGTTCCTCCAAGGGGCTTCCTGGGACACTATGGGCCACCTATCGGATGACCCGCAGGTTATCACCCACGCCGCTGGGACTCCTCATGGTATTCCTCAGGGGGACCCAAAAAGGTCGATTTTCTTAATCGTCCTTCCTCCAAAGGGGCCTTCCGCAATATGGTAGTACTGAATGATAAACCATCCAGTGGCGGGTATTTCAATAGTTGCAAAGGTTGGGCCCTCTTTTCCCCGGGGTTTGCCAAGGCTGCCGGGGTTTAGAAAAAGCCGCCCTCCGATTTCTTCCCAGAAGGGCCGATGGGTGTGACCATAGAGCACCCCCTCTACTTCCATGGCCTGGGCCGCAGCGACAAGCCGATCAAGCCCATCGTGAACCGCCTGTACATGCCCATGGGTAAGAAGGAGGCGGCGCTTTCCGACGGTTATAGTTTCTACCAGGGGAAGGCGGGGATCCCCGTCCCCGTTCCCCCGCACCATATGGATCGCCGGGGGGCGGTACCCTGTTTTAGCAATGGCGATGGGAAGGTCGGCGGCGCCATCCCCGTTAAAAACGAGGGCCCCTATGGCATTCTGCTGTTTTGCCCAGCTCAGGACCAGGGCCAGGGTCTCCGTGTCTCCATGGGTGTCTGAAATAACCAAAAGCGTTGGTGCTGCCATTACCCTTATTCAATCCTGAGAAGGCCCTTCTGTAAAGGGGGAAAGGCAAGAAGGGGCGCGGTTTTTTGCCGAAAAGGATAGGGATACTACCTTTTTTAAAGCCGATGATAGTATACTACTATTGATGCACTATTGAGGGAGGTTCGCCATGCCAGAGACCCATGGGACAAGTGCCCTGAAAGAAGGTGAACGGTTTACCATAGCGGACTGGAAATCCTGGCCCCCCAACGAACGGTGGGAGCTTATTTCGGGTGTAGCCTACAACATGAGTCCTGCCCCCCGGGTTTCTCATCAGGAGAAGGCAGGGGATTTGTTTGGAGAATTGCGGGATTACCTTAAAGGTAAGCCCTGTCAGGTGTTTATTGCTCCCCTGGATGTATTTTTAGAGGAAGCCTCCGATACGAGGGACACGGTGGTAGAACCGGATGTATTGGTTGTATGTGACCCTACCAAGGTACAGGAAGATGGTATTCATGGGGCCCCTGATTTTATTGCGGAGGTCCTTTCGGAAAGCACAGCCCACAAGGACCTGGGAATAAAGCGGGAACTCTACGAACGGGTAGGGGTGCGGGAATACTGGATAATTCATTCCGATACGGGCTTTGTGTATCAATATGTATGGAACAATGGTCGCTTTGGCCCTGTTCGAGAATATCGCCCTGGCGAGGTGGTCCAGAGCGTGGTGTTTCCCGATTTTTTCTGGACCTGTCCTCCCTCCACGTTTTCTCTTCCCCGGTGAGGTTTTCTTGTTTTCCGTTGACTGGCCGGGAAGGGGCACCTTCTTACGGGTGTTCCCTCTCCTTCACCACCTGCCAGGATAAAAGATAAAAACCCGATAAAGAAAAGGCCCCCTCCTGAGGAAGGTGAGAATCCGTTGTGGGGAGGAGGCCTTTGGGGCAGGGCCCCTTTAGTAAGAAGCGGAGGCTCTCCTTCCCCTTCATGCTTCGTTTCAGAAGGGAGCGCTTTCGCTGGGGGGTGTTTCTTCTTCTTTAGGCCGTACTATCTCCTGGACAAAGGGGGTGAGAGCTTCTTCCGAACCTGCGACAAGGGCTGGTACTGAAAGAAGATAGATATCGGGCCCTATCGCAAGACTAATAGTCTTTTCCACAAGAGGAGATGTCTGTCCTGTTTCAGTAACAATGATGCGATGGGTCCGGCCCACTACCATTACTTTGTCCCGTTCGTTTGGGGCTAGTTCAATAGGTTTTTGATTATCAATCTGAATCCGTATGCGGGAAAGGGGAGAAATGGCCTTTTCAGGAATCCCCTTATTATTATCGAGCAGTATCGTATGGGCCCGATAGGTAATAAAAAGATATACCCCTAACAGTAGCCATGCACATACCAGAAACACCCGGATGACCACGCGACGAAGGAGAACTTTCTGTGATCCGCCCTGGTTAGCCGAAAAAGAAGCAGCGGTGTTCATAGGCTTTCTCCCTGATTCTGCCCATACAGGGCTGTAGGTGATGGATTGGTACCATTTGTCCCGTCCCTGGCTATAATATTTCCCCGCAGAAGGGACCGTTCCTGTTCTGCCTTAGCCCGCTTTCGCCATGCGTGGATTACCAGTGCAAGGGCAATGATGGCATAACTAAAGGCGTCCCGAAAAAACTCTCCGATCATGGCAGAGCCGAAGAGGTTTGTCCCTGCCCGGGGGACCACAATGTACATGAGGTGTAAGAGGAGGGTTCCGATAAACACATTGGAAATGGTAGCCCGTGTAACAGAAGCGCCTCCTACGAGAATTGCGGCAGCGGCAAAAAAGCCTGTTTGTTTGTGGGCATTGTAGGTGGCCATGTTTCCCATATTCTGGAGGAATATAATCTGTCCGAGGCATGCCAGAATAGTACTCATAATGATGGCTACGATGCGGGTCCGCTCCACTGGAATACCGGCTGCGTGGGCCACCCGTTCATCTTGTCCAACGGCCCGCATGTCCTGTCCCAGTTTTGTTCGTTTAAACCATAGAATAAAAAGACAGAGAAAGAATATTACAAGATAATTTGCCAGAGGAAAGCGGATCCCGCCGATCTGTATATTGAGGAGTTTATCCAAAGATTGGCGGACGCTATCCAGATTCAGGGTATTACGGATCCCATATCCCCGAGAAAGGGTAATGGCAGGAGAATGAACAGGTATTACTGAGCCCATCAGATAGAGTACTACCAGTTGATAAAAGCCATCCATAAAGAAGCCCAGGATATAACCGGTTACCATTTCCCGCCCCCGGGCCCGATTGAGTACCGCCCCTGCAAGGGCCCCCAGTATGGCCGCCAGGGGTACCCCAATGAGACTTGCAAAAATAAGACCCGGAACCCCTACAATGTTCCAGTCCACTGCAAAAATAAGACCTATCTGGCCTGCCATGGCACCAAGGACCATGCCAAAATTAATTCCCATCCCCGCCATGATGGGAAGGATAAGGCTGAAGACCAAAAAGGCATTTCGGCCCATCCGGGTTACAATTTCTTGAATAATAGAGGGGAGGGGGAGCCCTGACACAGGGATTGCAAGCAACGTAATAGTAAGAAATATGACTACCACCGCCTGATTGGCGACTCGATGTAATATAGCATGACCTTTCATTTTGTTACCCTTGTTTTTCGTGTGAGGGCATAAATAATCATCCCATTGGAGATAAGAATCCGAAGTACCTCTGACATGTCTGTTTGCATCAGGCTGTTAATAACCGAGGGGGTCATCGTAAGGATCCCCTGAAAAAGGAAGGTTCCAACCACTACATTCATAATGCTTGCCTTGTGGAGAGAAGCCCCACCCAGGAGGATTGCTGCCACCGCCGGGAACGCCATGAAAAGGGGCGCATTGTATACCTGAATAAACCCATAACTCTGCTGATACACAAGTATCCCAATGGCTCCGTAAATGGTAGAGACTATGACACTAATAAGACGCATCCGATCGATGGAAACCCCACCGGCCCGGGCAAAATCGGGGTTGGAACCTACTGCTGTGAGGGCAGTGCCTGTTTTGCTGCGCATGAAGAGCCACATGCCAAAAGCAAGAAGGATAAAAAACAGAATGGTTCCCGTCGGCAAGGTAAAAGAGGGGGTAATCCTGAGGGCCAGGAAATTATTTAAGATGCGGGCCCAATATCCATCTAGGGTGATAGTGGTTCGTAACCCCTTTCCCGCATATCCCCACACCATGGCAGGATTGTGGTAGGGAAGAATTATCCATAAAATTGCCATGAAAGTAACAAGGGAGAACCCTACGTACATGGCAATGGTCATTTCTTCTCCCTTTACCTTGTTAAGAAGCACCCCATAGAGCCAACCAAACAACAGGGAAAAGGGTAAACTCAGTACTATAGCCATGCCAAAGCCAAGCCAACCAGTAAAACCGAATTCCATGGAGAGGGTCGACCCTAAAAGGCCCGCGATAATACCAACAGGAAGCCCAAAGTTAAGGCCTGCTCCGGCTTGCATCATGGGTACCAGGGCCAGGACCATCACGCCGTTTTGTCCAAAACGGGCAATCACGTCCTGAAGCGAAGCATCAAGTCGAACCCCTACAAAGGGAGCTATCAAAAAAAGAACCACCACAAAAAGGGCAATAATAAGGCGGGGCCAACCGAAATCTTGGATAAAATCTTGTATCTTTTGCAGCGCTGTTTTGTTCATTGGTTCCCTCCGGACATAAGCAAACCAAACTCTTCCAGGGGGGCATCAGGTTCTAGAATACCCGCAATTTTCCCTTCGTATACCAGAGCGATCCGATCACAGATGGAGCGAAGTTCTTCTAATTCACTTGAAACCATCACGATAGTTGTTCCCTTTTCACGGTTATACCGGAGGAGGGTATCCAATACCAGGCTTTTTGCCCCCACGTCGATACCCCGACTGGGTTCAGAAACAAAAAGAAGCTCTGGCTCTAAGGCGAAGGCCTTAGAAAGACAGACCTTCTGTTGATTTCCCCCCGACAATTCTTTTGCAGGCTGCCGATAACTGGTACATTTAATCCCGAGCTGCTGTATATAATGTTGAGCTATCTCTTGCATAGCCTTTTCATCTCGAAATGATAAGAGACCACCCAGATATTTTTTAAGGTAAGCACCTCGAACTTGCATAGCTGTAAAGGCGATATTCCAATCCAGACTTTCGTCTAGTAAAAGGCCTACTCCCCGTCGATCCTCACTTACAAAGGCAATTCCTGCAGTGAGAGCAGAACGAGGATCGGAGAAATTCAACTCTTTTCCCTGAAATAAAACGGTTCCTCCCGCAGGGTAAAGCCCCATGATTCCGTTAGGGATTCCCAGCTTGCCTTGACCGGCAAGGCCGCCAATACCGAAAATCTCCCCCTTTCGAACGGAGAAGGATACATCCCGGACCGTTTCTCCCGGCATGTCTACCCATAGGTGGCTTATTTGAAGAATCTCCGGAGCGGTCTCTAGTTCACTCCGTTTATGGTGTTCCCGGTGGGAGGTTTTAACTTCCCGCCCTACCATCCAGGATGCAATATCTCGGACCGAGACCTCTTTGTTGGGCACCTGTTGTACTACTTTCCCATCCCGTAACACCACGATAGTATGGGCAATCTGGGTTACCTCGTGGAGTCGATGAGAAATAAAAATGATGGCAATTCCCTGTTCAGCGAGGCGCTGAAGGGCCTCTAAAAGAATTGCGGCTTCGTTCTCTGTCAAAACTGCGGTGGGTTCATCCAATACCAGGATTTGTACCCGTTCCCGATCAATTTCCCGGGCTATTTCTGTAAATTGTTTATGGGCAATAGGCATGTCGGCTACTGGCATGTCTACATCGATAGTTACCCCTAACCGTTCAATAGCCCGCTGGGCGTGTTTTTTCATCGTTGGGCGGTCAAGAGTGGCAAGCCGATCTCCAAAGAGTTCTACTGCCACCGAAGGACGCAATGGTTCCCGGTTCAACATGATATTCTCGTATGCTGTAAAACCAGGGATAAGGGAAAATTCCTGGTGAACCATCCCGATCCCCGCATCGATAGCTTCCATAGGGGAAGAAAATTGTACCGCCTTGCCGTTTAAATAAATGGTACCGGTATACCCACCGGTTTCGGTAATGACGGGCATACCAAAAAGAATGCTCATAAGGGTTGTTTTCCCGGCGCCGTTTTCGCCCACCAGGGCGCAAATTTCACCTTTACGTACGGCGAAGGAGACATTCTGAAGTACAGGAGTCCCGTAGAAGTCTTTTGTAATCCCTTTAAATTCTAGAAGGGGGGATGTTTCTGCCATGGTATAACCTTCTATCGCTTCCTCTTTAATTCCTTAGGAACTGGGGTGCCTGGCTGGCTACCCCTATTGGGTTTGATGTATCAGCAAAGTACCTTTTGCGAAACCCTTCTGAGAAGAAAGACAATCGTACATCCTCAGAAGGGTTCCTTTTTAAAAAACAACAAAACAGAAGAGATTCACCCTTTATGTGTTATTGTTTCTGGAACTTAATGTTGTAATATTTTTCAGGTACCTTTTGTTCGGTGGTGGGGAGGTATCCTTTCCCGAAAATATAGGTATCCATGTACACCAGAAGATGATTCTTCGCTCGAACTCCTGTATTGGCATCGATGTAATTGCCACCGTTCCATTTTGCACCAGGGGTGAATACTGCAAAGGAATCATAGAGGGCCTTGGTGTCATCTTTTTGGGCGGTTCCTTCGATAACCCGTTTGGCAAACTCCCCAAGACCAGCAGTCACGGTAAAGCCATAGGAATATGCCCAGGTACCAAAACGACCTGCTCCTCCTTTTGCAACTACCGCTTCTTCAACCTTCTTCAAGATAGCCGGGAAATTCCCCGCTTCCGCAGAAAGATCGATCCCGAGGGCCCCGGGATACCCCATGAGCGGAGACGGAAGATCCGCTTCTACAAACATTCCCCCGTAGGCAAGGAGTTGTTTTAAAAGGGGTTCCGTGTGGGCGTCGTTGGTGCAGAAAAAGGCCGTTTCTTTCCCATACTTTTGTATCCACTGGGGGGTCTTTTCCAGGATAAATTGCTGAGCCCCCGCCTGTCCCACATCACTTAAGGGATCCGGCGCCGTTTCAAAGACGAATTTCAGGCCCAGATCTT
This sequence comes from Treponema sp. J25, assembly GCF_004343725.1. Lineage (NCBI taxonomy): Bacteria > Pseudomonadati > Spirochaetota > Spirochaetia > Treponematales > Treponemataceae > Treponema > Treponema sp. J25. Next base: position 11,348 of record NZ_PTQW01000014.1, on the reverse strand, counting down.
TACAGGCCTCTTCCATGATCTGCCGCCGAAGGCCGAGAGATTCATAGGACATATGGCGAGGAAAAGAGATATGGACAAACGTCTTTGCTCCCATTTGTTTGGCTGCCCAGATGATAGTGTAACCCCGGGAGATAAAGTCTGAATTGATCGCGAGGTCCGCCACTGCTTCAATGACGAGGGGGTCCTCGTGGGGTTCTCCCGCAAGGAGAAGAATGTCGGGCCGCTTCTCTCGAATACGTTTAAAGGCTTCTGCAGTTCCAGGGACAGACTGGTTTACCACCACCGCCTTCATAAGGGGATCGTCTGCTAAGGCTACCATCTGGGTAATGGTGGTCTCTTGCTGTTCCATAAAGTTATCGGGATAGGTAATATGTTGAATCATGCCTCCTTCGGAAGCTTTCCCATACCGCCGAATCAGTTCTTCTGCTCCCCGCAGATCATCTTCGCTTTGAGAAACCGTGCCGGTAACCACCCCAATATGGAAAGACGCTTTCTTCCCTTCCGCTGCGGTGGTCTCAGTTTTTTTCTGACACGAAGACAAGACGATCGTCAAGGAGAGAAGTACTCCTATGAGCACCAAAAGATGTCGTTTCATAAACTCCTCCTCGAGTTTAAAGATTCATCTATTGTAATTTGTTTTGTTTTCCTGTCAAGCAGAGGAGTCTCTTGGTTAATACCATCAAATTGCCTGTTTTTTTATTGTTAGTCGGGAGAAAGAGGACAGGATCCTTTCCCTCTTTGTTAATAAAACTTGGTTTCCGGGAGGGACAATAAAAATTTCTCGATTCCTTCCCCAGCATTCCCGTATGAAAACCTGGGTTTCCAAATTGTTAATAATATGTTAGTTTTTGATTATCATGCAGGTTTTGGAATTACTCTTACAGATTACCGGGAGTCTGGGCCTTTTCCTTTATGGAATGAAAATTATGGGAGAGGGGATCCAGAAAACCGCCGGAGATCGGCTTCAGCGGGCCCTTAACTTTATGACGGGCAATCGTTTTGTAGGGGTTCTTACAGGTTTTTTAGTTACCGCAATTATCCAGTCCTCCTCGGCTACCACCGTTATGGTGGTTTCATTTGTGAACGCGGGGCTTCTTACGCTTACTCAGTCCATCGGGGTAATTATGGGGGCCAACATTGGTACGACCGTTACCGCCTGGATTGTCTCATTGATTGGCTTTAAGCTCCATGTAAGCGCCCTTGCCCTTCCTGCCATTGGTATTGGCTTTATTCTCTATATGGCGGTGAAGTGGGGCAGAAAAGATCTCGGCGAAGCGGTGCTGGGTTTTGGCCTTTTATTCCTGGGCCTGGATTTTCTTACCCATTCGATGCCCAAAATAGACCAAGAAACACTCACTTTTATAAAAGGAGTTTCGGAACTAGGCTATATTTCAATTCTGGTGGCCACAGGATTTGGTATTGCTATTACCCTCCTGGTTCATTCTTCCAGTGCTTCGACGGCTATCTTTATTACCATGGCCCATAACGGCCTCATCAATTACCCCATGGCGGCCGCGATGATTTTGGGAGCGAATATCGGCACCACGGTGGACGCGCTGCTTGCATCAATCGGCACAAAAGCCGCTGCCCGCCGGGCCGCTCTGGTGCATCTGTTGTTTAACGTATTTGGGTCCCTCTGGGCCCTGGCCTTGTTTAATCCCTTTTTGCATCTTGTTGATGTTTTAACTCCCGGAGAGGCCGGAGGTACAGGAATCGCTACCCATCTCGCTATGCTCCATACGGTATTTAATACCATCAATACGCTCTTGTTCTTGCCCTTTGTGCATCCCTTTGCCCAATTGGTGTCTTTTTTGATAAAGGACGATCCCCAACTTCAATCGGGGGTATACCGTCTTCCCTATACCACCGCCAGTATTCAGGATACGCCAGAACTACAAATCCTGCGGGCCGAAAAGGAGATTCAAAACATGGCGTCCCTTGTGGAATCGATGTTTGAAGAATTCCGCCAGGCCCTTAAGGTAAAACAAGCAGGCGCAGTAGATGAGATGGTGGCTCACCTCGCAGAAAAAGAGGATTATGCGGACCAGATGCGCGAAGAGCTCACCCGCTTTCTTATTGAGTGTACCCGATCCCAGATAAGTAGCCGTTCTGAACAAAAGGTGGGCCAGCTTATGAGAATTGTGGCGGACCTGGAAGACATGACCGATGATTGCTATAGCCTGGCTCTTACTTTGCAGCGCAGCCATCATAAGAAGCTCTATTTTAATGAAAAAGAAATGGCCCTCCTCGATCCCTATCTTCTTTTGGTTCGAGATTTTCTTGTATTTGTGCGGGAACATCTTGAGAAACCCTTAAGCGAAGAGGAATTACTCCATGCGAAGAATTTGGAAGAACAGATTGATGGGTTCCGGAGTAAGCTGAAAAAGCTGGCCCGTAAGAATATAGAGGCCGGTTCGGATGTGAAAACGGAGCTTTTGTTTATTGATCTTGTGCGACGCATTGAGAAGTTGGGAGATTACTCATATAGTATTACTGAGTCCTTGCATCACATGGGAACTCTAAAAGGATAGAATTTAATATTTAATAAGGATAAAAGGAGGATTTTATTCTTCGGGTAGATTATTTGGTGATCTCCCTCGCCCTGGCTGTTCTGTGGTATGGGGTAATCCCCTTGATGGGGGCCTTCCTTACGCGACGGTCGTGGCGCCATTTTCGGTCTCGATTTAATGAACTCCGGTGTACGCGCCCCTTAACGTACGCAGATGTGACGGGGGAATCTCATAAAATCTCGGCTATGCCCCGGGATTTTACTTTTTTAGGAGAAGTGGAGGCCCTTTCAGAGGAGGATCTCCTCTGGGTAAAAAATGAGGAACTTACCATTCCGGTCTCAGTAAAAAGGGTAAGCATCTACGTGTTACCCCAGGAGGCCCCCCTGGCCTATGGAGGCTCTTCTCAGGAGGTTCCCCGTAAAATTGCCTGGTCCGATGTCCGCAGTATTACTGAGGGAAGCCGTATTTTTGTGGGAGGAGCCCTGGTATATAAGGATGGGCGGGTTCTTTTCTCTTCCCTTCCCCATAAACCGCTGATTGTTATTTTGTATGAAGGGGATGAGCGGCATCTTATTTACAAGACCATTCAAGCCGGTCGCCATCATAATGAGTATTACAATAAATTTACTCCCTTTCTTCTTGCTCTTGGGGCCTTTAGTCAACTTCTCATGGCCTTTTTGCATATGGGGCGCCCTGGGTATCGGGGAATGGTATACCTTAACCTTCTTGCTCTGATAGGGCCGATATATCCTTTTATTCCGCCGGGACTTCTTTTTACTTTGTTGTATCGTCGACTGTGGAAACGGGCCCGTCAGTACCGGGCTTTCCGGGATCTCGCTCGACTTCCTTTGTTTCACCTTGATAAGGAAGGGGGGGGCGTGACTTTGTATACGGGCGAACGGTACGAGATTATGCCAACGAATGTGATACCCCTGGGGCTTAAAAAAGATCCTCGTTGCCTCTGGCTTGAGGATCCCTTTGTGAAAAATAAGAACCAATGGTATGTATGCGGGGTTTGTCCTCCTTTACAAGAGAAAGCATCCCTTCCGGTTCCATCTTTACCTGGACCATCTCAAGATCCCCTTATACCATATATGGTGCTCGAAGCAAATCCCTTTGATCTCATACAAACGTACAAAATTCGGGCTTTTATGTTGGAAATGGGAGCCCTCCTATTCCTTGCTGGTGGAGTGCTGCTTAATGGGATTCTAGCGGGTTTTCTCCTTTTTTGGCTATCTAAATAATCTCTCTGGAATGAATTGTTTGTTTTTCCCTCGATGAAAACATTTCATCGCTTCCCTCCAGGGGCTGTTCTGTCTTGTGACGAGCGTAATTTACTACCAGGGCTTTCCCTTTAAAAAGGGTCCCCTGTAAAGTGATAATTAGGGAATCTGCTAAATCTCTGGGGACCTCTATAAAAGAATAATTATCTAACATGCGCACATGTCCGAAGGTTTCCCGGGGAAGTCCTGTTTTTTTCTGAATAAAGGTCACCAGTTGCTGAGGATATACCCGTCGATTCTTACCTACACTGATAAAGAGGGAACACCGTTCTTGATCGGCAAGGGATTTTTCTTGGTTATCTGATGAAATCGGGACTTTTATGCTCCCCCGGTGGACTTTTGAGGAATTTTTCAGGTATTCCATACACAGATATGCCGCCACGTAGGAGCGCATTAAAAGCGGAACAGACTTGCGAAATATTTTTCGATATTGAATGACTTTTTCGATATCAGTCCCCGACTGTACTTTCTTGACAAGGCTCTGGAACAGGGTTTGTATCTGTTCTTTTTCATCTTCCCATTGCATTGCCGTCATCCCCTTTTCTTCTTTTTCTCTTCTTACAAAAGTTCATTCCTTCATAAGTGATCAACACAGTTTATTGTTTTTTAAGAACCACCAGGCTAATATCGTCGGCAAAATTACCTTCGTATTTTCGAAGATCCCCCTGGTCGGCAAAGCGGGTAACTTCTTCCAGAAGGCTTTGCCGAATCTCCTCTGCGGATCGCTCTGCTACTTTTTGAATAGTCTGTTTTACCCGTTCTAGACCAAAAAGTTCGCCATGTTTATTCCGGGCCTCGATAAGCCCATCTGTGTAAAGGAGTAGAATATCTCCCTGCTCAAGCGTAACAGATCCCAGAGACGAAGATGAAGTAGCATACTCTGATAACCCCAGAAAGGCTGCCCGCTGGGTCATGCCGGGAATTTCTTCCACCTGTTTCTCTTTAGAACGATATACGAGGCCAATCAGGTGGGACCCCGCATAGGTTACGGTGCCCCGTTCTTCTTGCAAAATGTTGGCGGTCATGAATTTATCACTGCCGATCCGGTTTCGGTTAATTTCTACCAGAACCTGATTTACGATGTCATATATCTGGGATGGAGAAAGGGCCTGTCCCAAATTCTCCTGGGTTTTAACACAACCATGGAGGGCAGACATGAACGTAAGAGCCATAAGGCCGGCCGGTAACCCATGCCCAGCCACATCCCCAATGGCAAGGAAATGGCGATTTTGATTTTTGAGGTAATCGTACAGATCGCCACCAACCTCCGTGGCGGTGGTCATGCTTGCTGCCACATCGTACCCCTCTATAGTAATGTTTTTGGGCAGAACCGACATCTGGATATTCCGGGCCACATCCATTTCCTGGCTCAGACGGTTCTTGTCTTCCTGAATTCTCTTCCCGTTTATAAGGGTAAGGGCGATAGACACTTCGTTTGCCAGGTTGGTAAGAATAGAACGTTCTTTAGGGAACACATAGGAAGAACCTTCTTTAAAGAGAACGAGCATTCCCACCAGTTCCTGCTGATTAAAGACGGGGTAAAAGATAATCAATTTAAAGATTGCCGCCAGATGGGTCGGTAGCTGGTCTACCGCTACCATGTCACGGCTTTGGATCATTTCGATAATACTGTTTTCCGGGAAGGAATTTCCCTGGTCATCCTCTTGTCCCTTTCTGGGAAGCGTAAAGCTCTGTTCTTTGATAAGGGTATGGGCCGCTTCAGTGTTAAGACGTTTCAGGGTTTCCAGATTTATAAGGGGAGTACAATACCCTATAATAAAATGATCCGATTCAACCCGTAGGGTTTGCCCTCTTTTGGTGTAGAGCATGAGAGATTTTATGCGAACATTAGGATTTGCCAGGGCTTCCTGAAACTGCTCATAATATCGTTCCAGTACATTTTTAAGGATTATCTGTTCTTCCGTAGGAGACGCAATGAGGATTTCATTGATAAGTAGGGTTCGATTTTTTTCCTGTTCTTCCTGTTGGCTGTACACCTGGTTAAAATGTTCCATGCGATACCAGAAGTATTCGTGAAAAATACGAATTCCAAAGAGTAGATTGAGCAACAGAAAAAAGAAGCTCCCCCCCCAGGGTGGGCTTGCCCAGGTCAGAATCATACCGAGGGCAACGATAACCATATAAATGATAAAGGGAATTTTATTGAAACGGATGATACCTTCTTCAAAGCTAAAAAGTACTATGTTATACCCAAAAAGCCCCAACACGAGGCCCCCAAAGAGCAGCACAAACAGGATTGCTGTACTTGAGGAATAAAATACTATGGAAAGTACGAGGGCGACTATGGTGCCCGCCAATAACAAAGCTTCCCCTATCAAACGGGAGGCAAATTCCGAAAAAAGAAGGTTTTTCTGTATCCGCTGGCTATGAATGGAATACTCGGCTACGGAAAAAAGAAGGGCATACAGCAGGGGGGGAAGAAAACGACAGAGCAAATCCCCGCCAGGGAAAAACTCCGGAAGCCACATTCCGGCGCTCACACAAAGACCGATAAAAATAAAGATGAGGAGAGATACTAGCAACCAGAGTGGCCTATCGCCATATTCTTTGCGGCTATTGGCACTGTACCAGAGGGGAACAAGGAAGGCGGCTATAAACCAAAAAGAAAGGGAGAAAACCTGATTCATACCGAGACCTCCGTACGAAGGGTCAGCAATTCTTCAAGGGATTGCTGTAAATGCTCCAACTGGAGCCGGGGAATTTCTGGTCCAATGCAACTGGTAAGTTCTTTCAAGGCTTGTTCAATATTCTTAAAGCTTTCCGTTTCTGCTTCGGCGGTTTCTTTGGAAAGATTGGTAACCGAACGGATAACTTCTACTGCCAGGGTTACTCCCTGTAAGGACCCCGCTACAGAGAGAATAGACTCCTTTTGGGCGAGAATCTCCGTGGCCACCCGTTGTAATTTAGAACTCACCGACGTGATGGAGCTTTGGATTTCCTGTAAAAGGCTCGCAATGTCTTTAAGGGATTTATCGGTTCCTTCAGATAATTTCCGGATTTCCTTGGCTACCACGTCAAATTCTTTTCCCTGCTTCCCATATCGAGCCGCTACAATAGAGGCATTGATAGAAAGCACGCTGGTGGTAGAAGAGATATCACCCATGATTTCGAGAATTTCGTTTATCTTTTTTGATTGATTCAGCAATCGGTTTGTGTCTTCGAGGGACGTTCGAATATCTTCCGCGAGGGTGCTTACCTTGTTCTGGACATCCTGGGAAAGGTTAAAGCCTGCCTCTGCGGAACTAGCCATGTTGTCCGAGATTCCGGTGATTTGTTGCGCGTTTTCCCGGATTTTCTCGCTGAGCATACCGAGTTGTCCCAATTCTTCTTGCAACTGGGTAATGATACGGGAACGTTTTTCTTCTTCATCATACTGGGCCAAAAGTTGCGTACAGAGGTCCCTCGCATAGCGAAGAACCTCTAAGCTGTTTATTGTTCCCGCTGTTTTTTGTTGAACAAGGCTATCAGAGGACATTCACACTTCCGGGGACTAAAAAGGTAAGGGTCTGGAGGCTTGTGGCTTGCCAGGAAATACTCTTATTTTGCAGAATATTGATAGTGTACTTTTTCCCTGCATCCACCGTGGCAAGTTTCATAATCCATTTAGCAATTGCTTTGATTCCGCTGGAATTAAGAAAGGTAAGCCCCGTCACATCAAGATCGATGGCTTTCATTCCCTGAGCGATAGCGCCGTTATGAACGGTATCAAAAAGAGGATCCAGCAGTACCCCCGGGTCCTGCATGTCTATGTCTCCCGTAATGATAACCTTGATTCCACTCGCTGTATCCTGGACTTCGATAGTTACCTTATCCTGTTTGATGGTTTCAATGTTCAATTTGTTCATAGTATCCTCGTTGTTTCAAAACGTATGGTACTCACGATCCCTCTGTGGGTCGCTTTTTACAACCGTACCGTTTTCTGTTCCCTTCCTGCATATATGGAAAGAGGAACTCCCTTTTTAGCTCTGGACTAGCGTGATGGTTACCAGGTCTCCCTGGATGTCCAGCTTCATCTGGGCCCCTGTTTCGTACCGGATTCGTACCAATCCCAATTGGCTTTTTGAATCTTCCCGGGTAGCCGCAAGCTGCATCTGAGCAATGTAGGCCTGCAGGGGATCCCCTGCCATGACCTTCTCCCAGATTGCTTTAAGACTTTCTATTGCCTCGGGACTTGCCCTGTTGGAAACCGACACCATGATGGATTCTTTTTCGGGTAAAAGTTGAAGTTTTACAATGGTCTCTTCCCCCTGGGCATATTTTACGGCGTTTTCCAAAAGTTCGCTGGCTGCCATGGCGATTTTGTCGGCCCGCATCGTATCGGCGTAACTTACGGCGATAAAATTCTGGATAAATGCCCGAACTACCGCAATGTATTTCCAGCGAGGGCCGAACTTTATTTCAATAAACCCCAATGATTCCTTTGTCTCCATGATGTATCCTTAGGATGCAAGATTAGTTCTATCATATAAGGTCTTCCGAAGAAGTCAAGCTATTTTCGTGGCGTATATATCGAATTGTCAGGGGGGTAAAGCCATGGCGGGCTATCACCCGGGAAAAGCCTTCGAAATATGCTGGTATATCGATTGTAATAGCTTGGGTCGTTTCCGGTGGTATGCGGGCAAGGGCCTGCTCTAAAAGTTGTTCCCCAATGCCCAGACCTCGATATTCGGGAAGTACTTCTATAGCAGTGACATGAAACCCATAGGGACTCCGGTGTACCAGAATATATCCCACTATTTCTTTACTCGTCGTTTCTGCCACAAGATGGATATCCCCTGTTTTGAACCCCTGGAAAGTGAAAAAAAGGGATGCTATTTCTTCCAGTTTCTGATTCCCCTCTCGATGCTGGGACCTTCCCTCTACCAAGTAAAGTCCTGCTTTCTGGGGTCGCCTGGGTTTTTCAGTAAGTACCCTCTGTAAATCCATAAGGCACTGCTCGTGAATTTGTTGAATTGATGGTGTGTCTTCTTCTCGGGAGGGACGAATCGTGATATCCTCTCCCAGAAGATCCTCTGTTTCTTCCGGTTCTGTTCCGATGCGTTCGAGACCCCAGTCCTCTCGAAGTCCATTGTACCATTCGAGAACCGTACGTCGCATGGCCTGCTCTTTATACCGGAACCAGCGCTTTTCTATTACGGGGTAACGGGAGAGGGTATCCTTAAAGGCCCGAAACACCCCCTTTCCGCGATCAAGGGCGCGGGTAAGTTCTACTTTGGCAAGAGGATTCTTGAGGGCCACCACAAACCGTTCCATAAGACGGAACCCCTCGTTAGAATCCCAATAGGGGATGGGAATATATCGGTCTTCGTCAACCTCATCTTCATTTTCCAGAATTTCTTCTTCCGAAAGAACAATCCCCTCTTCTGAATCGACAAAATAGGCCGTTCCCTGATCTTCCATGGAAAAAATAATAGCGTCTATGAGAGCTTCATCCAATTCAAAGGGCATATGCGTATTGTACGGCCTTTAAAAAGGGTGGTCAAGTTTTTTCTCTGGTATTGACCATCGGGGGGTAAATAAATAAAAATGGTATCATATCTTATTAGGAAGGAGCGCGCTTATGAGCATTATTGAATATGTCGAGGCCCGGGAAATTCTGGACTCGCGGGGTAACCCGACGGTAGAAGTAGATGTGGTCTTGGAAGATGGGACCCTGGGGCGGGCGGCCGTTCCCTCTGGGGCGTCTACCGGTGAAAACGAAGCGGTAGAATTGCGGGACGGAGATAAGAGCCGCTATATGGGCAAGGGGGTTCTTAAGGCGGTAGAGAATGTAAACAACGTGATTGCGGCCGAAATTCAAGGACTCGATGCCCTGGATCAGGTTGATATCGACCGCACCATGATTGAACTGGATGGAACCGAGAATAAGAGTAAGCTCGGGGCCAACGCAATTCTTGGGGTCTCTATGGCGGTGGCCCGGGCGGCGGCTAATTACCTCGACATCCCCCTCTATCGTTATCTTGGCTCTTTCCATGCCAATCTGCTCCCCGTTCCCATGGCCAATATCATCAATGGGGGGAAGCACGCAGATAACAAAATAGATTTCCAGGAATTTATGGTGATGCCCGTAGGTGCCCAGACCTTCCGGGAAGCGGTACGCTGGACCGCCGAGGTGTTCCACACCCTGAAGAAACTCCTTAAGGATGCGGGGAAGAATACCGCCGTCGGTGATGAGGGTGGTTTTGCCCCCGATATCGATAACCAGGAAGCCCTGGACTTTATCATGAAGGCCATCGAAAAGGCGGGGTATAAGCCGGGCGAGCAAATCGCCATTGCGATGGATGCGGCGGCAAGCGAGCTCTTCGAAGAAGGGGGCAAGAAGGGCTACAAGTTCTGGAAGTCCAATCCGAATAAGCTCTTTACCAGCGACGAGATGATTGAACTCTACACCAAGTGGGTGAATAACTATCCTATCATCTCCCTGGAAGATCCGCTGGACCAGAACGATTGGGAAGGCTACGCCAAGATCACCAGGGCCCTCGGTGGTAAGATCCAGATCGTCGGGGATGACCTGTTTGTAACAAACAAGAAGTACCTGAAGAAGGGAATCGAGATGGGGGTGTGTAACTCCATCCTGATCAAGGTAAACCAGATCGGTACGGTCACCGAAACCTACGAGGCGGTTGAAATGGCGAAACGGGCAGGATACACCGCTATTGTTTCTCACCGCTCGGGCGAAACGGAGGATAGCTTTATCGCCGACCTCGTGGTGGCCCTTGAAACAGGTCAGATCAAGACCGGTTCTATGAGCCGCACCGACCGGATCTGTAAGTATAACCAGCTGATGCGGATTGAAGACATGCTCGAAGGGGTCTCCGAGTATGCCGGTCGCAATGCCTTTTACAATTTGAAGAAATAAATTAACAAGGCTTTTTAATTGATGGGGGTGTCTTAAAGGGACGCCCCCATTGTCAATTTAGATGTGGTTTTTAGAGGTTTGTATTCCTAACCATCTTTGGTTACAGTTTTAATGTTCCTTTCAGGAACAGGTCTGTTGTCTCCCAGGGACGACGTCTCTGGTTCCTGTCCCCGCGAAAGGTAGAGGGCTCCTGCTGTGCGTTAATACCCACCGCCCCGGCAATTTTTAGGGTGCGCCCGCGCCCCTTGAAGGCCGCGGTACCCCTAGAAACCCCGGGTCCCGCCCCCCGCTCGCCTACAGTTCTTCAATCTCCTCCCGGGAAAGGCCGGTAACTCTCATGATAATGTCTATCGACACCAGTTCCTGCTTCATCCGCCGGGCGGTCTCCCGGCGGTTTTTTTCTTCGCCCAGGGCCATGCCTTCGTTGCGGCCTTCTATACGGCCTTCCATAAGGCCTTCCATAAGGCCTTCTTTAAACCATTCCTGTTCTTTCTTCTTGATGGCAGTGGCTAACATGGTCGGTACCTCCTTAAGGGTACGAATCTCATCCACCCATTGAGGCACGGGGTCCTCAAAATGGGCGTAAAGCCAGCGGATAAACTCGGTCACCACCTCTGGCTGTTCCTTCTCTAATATACTCACAATACCACGAATGCGACTCTGAATTTCATCCAC
>NZ_PTQW01000013.1:207934-215151 GCF_004343725.1 Treponema sp. J25 | reverse complement strand
TATTCCGTATCTGGGCGCTATACCGAGCCATAGGTCACCTCCTGTTCCATCTTGTTCTAGGTGACAACTATTATGGCAGAGCGCGGACAGTTGGAAATAAAGTTGTTTCATTTATTAGTAGACCAGCGATAAGACATTATTTGTTTAATACGTTAGTGAAAAGATTTTCTGATGACTGGAAACCGGCAGCTATCACAGGGCAAGGGAGTGTCGCTCAGTTTGATATTCTTCAAGATGATATAATCTCATCTGCTGAACTTGATGCTTTTGGATATATGTATACTATTGCAGAAGAGAATTCTTTAACAAGAAAGGCCCCAATTGGAATTACAAAAGCAGTAGCTCTTTATTCTTATAATCAAGATATGGCTTTTTACGCAAACCATGATCTTGTTCAAAGGGCCAATCAAAATGGGTTAAATATAACGCCAAATCCATTTCAAAGAGAAGAACATACATCTCTTTATAAATTAAGCTTTACTATAGACAGTAAAATCTTAGGAGAAGATAGCTTTATAGTTAATAACAAACCACAGTATGATGAAAAGGGAAAAACTTTAATTATAGAAGTAAAAAAACCTCAAAGTTTAATATTAGCAAATGTTGAAAAAAAGGTAGATGAAAATGATGAGAGTAATATTTGGTATGAATTGAATAATAAAAGAATTTACATTGACGGCAAAGAGATTAAGATAGAAGCTGAAATTGGTAAGAAAAGTAAAAAGAAGAAATCAGAAAAAGAAATTTTAACTATTGAATCAGCTTTGTCTGATCAAGGAGAAAAGGGAGAAAAATCAGTTGAACAAAAAGAAGATAATAAAGGTAAAAGTGATAAAAAGCAAAATAAACCTAAAATTGAAATTGAAGAATTTGAGGAAATAAAAGAAGATGAAAAAAAATATTATAAATTTTCTGTGACTAGAGAACCTCAATATGATGAGAATACAAAAGCCCTAATTATTGAAACTGGTATTGTAAAAACATTTAATAACATTGCTCCTAAAAATAATAGTCAGGATGAGTACGGAATCAAAAACAATAATAAGGTAATCGGAGAAATTAAGGTTGAAAATATATCAAATAATCTTTTCAAAGTTTCAGTTAAACTCTCTGATGAAATAAAAAAACGCCGCATCTGTCAAATCCTCACTGTCATCCACGATGGTCTTGTAGCTCATTCCAGCGGAGAAGACAACACTATTGTTCCTCTCTTTCTGATTGCGGCTCCTGTAAAAGTTCCTAGTCCAGTATTTCATCCTTACATTGATATTGTGATAGAAGAAGGAAAACCGAAGGTAATAGGTATTAAGGATTGTATTAATAATTCTTGGGTTGAAGAACAGAATGACCAGAGCAAAATCAAAAAAGTTTATATCAAAGATTGTGAACGGCTGAGTATAAGCAAAGAGGAAATCAAAGAAAAAACTTTTGGAAGTTGGAAAGAGTTTTTAAGTGCCTGTGGTTTGGAAAATTGCGAGTGTCATCCAGAAGAAAACTCTGAACGGTCTGATAACTCAGAAGCCTCTTCATCAACGACCACTCCTTCGGAAGACACAAATGGGGGGGGGAATCGTTAGGAACAAGACGTCGTGGAAGGCCAGGGAAAGCATAATACCAGCAACTCAAGGTGTTTCTGGATAAATGATAAAATAAGGAGAGAAATGGATGCCTATACTCAGACTTATAATATATCAACCACAGGCACATTACAGGATTCCTTTCACTTTTCAAAGGAGACATACCTATCCCATTCCTCCTTATTCAACCATAATAGGATTTTTGTGCAATGCTTGTGGAATTGATGATCAAAAAAAAGAAATTGATGTTAATCAAAACAAGATAAGACCATACGAGATTATAAAAGAGCTAAAGATTTCTATTGCTGGAAGATTCGAGGCAAAAATAACCGAAATGATCTGGTTCAGAAATCTAAGTAAAGAAGCACATGTTGGTACTTATGGTGAAATAAATAATAGAAAGAAAAATGGGCAAGTCGGTCATATTGGTGGGCAAGCACCAATGAAGATTGATGTTCTGGAAAATGTAGAGCTTATTATTTATTTGTATCATAATGAAAAAGATAAATTGGAATTTCTCGAAAACCTCCTCAAAGATCCTAAAGAAAGACTGCAGGTACTTCATATTGGACGGGCTGAGGATTGGATAGTTTATAAAGGCATATCAATTATTGATGAGAATAATTTTGAAATAAAAAGACAGGATGGGAGATATCCTTATTTTTTTTGGACACCTGAAAAGATTTTCAGTCCCCAAAATAACAACACTCTTAATTGGAATAATTTTGACGGACTTGTGTATAATCTGACAACATTTTCTTCTATAAAAAACTATGAGAGTCATTTCAATCACACTGGACAGAGAGAATATAAATACATAAGAGCAAAACTCAATGACGGGAAGATAATCAATACAGAATGTTTGTTCGATAAAGAATTAAATATACCAGTCTTTCTTGCTGATTTTAATCAAAGCAAAGGGGTACACAATGGCTGATAATAAAAATCAAATATTGGCAAAAGATAATGGAATAAGTCTAAAACTGCATACAAAAGATATATTAGATACATTCAATAAGTTGAATAACAAAACAACTCAAAATGATATCAAAGATTGTATTGAATTGGCTATAACGCTACATGATTTAGGGAAGGTCTTACCATATTTTCAAATTGTTGTATTGGGAAATAATAATTACGAGCCTTGCGATGTAGATAAAGAACTTAATATTTATCATTCATTAGCTTCAGTGTTATTTATAAATCAAGAAAAACTAAAAGAAAAACTATTAAACAATGATAAAAATCTTAAATATGTTCTTTCAGCTATCGCCTATCATCACTGGAAAAACTCTCTTGAAATGGATTTAAGATATGGAAGTGAGAAATTTGAAAAACTACTGAACTATACTTCAGAACAATTAGTAAAAAATTTACAAGATGAACTTAACGAATTGATAAACGGTGAAAATGATATTATCCAATTAAACAAGGCCATGCTTCAGGGTTTAGCCAATGGCCTTTCTTTTGCAGATTATGTTATTCCACCTTATCAACTTTACTGGCTTCCAAAGAGGATTGAATTAGATGAAGAAGGAAAGAAAAAATGGATTCTTATTAGTGGATTTTTACAGAGATGTGATCATTATGCGTCGTTTTGTGAAGAGAATAGTAATTCTAAAATTGAGAATATAGAAATAGAAAGTATAAGTACTGCAAATATTTTGACGGCGATAAAAAGTAAAATAGGTACTAATAATTCGATCTGGCAAGAATCAAAACTTAATAAAAAAGAAAATGATAAATTCAAATATAAAAATAACCTCATTCTCATTGCTCCCACAGGAAGTGGGAAGACAGAGTTTGCCTTTCTGTGGAGTGGTGGAGAGAAGTTTTTCTACACTCTGCCTTTACGAGCAGCGGTTGAACAAATTTATGACAGAGCCACAAAGATTTTTGGTGAAGACAAAACTGGACTTCTTCATAGTGATGCCGATGTTTATTTGTTGGGAGATGATTACAACTATGAAAGGTTGAAGGTTTATGATGTGGCCAAACAGCTTTCTTATCCTGTTATCGTATCAACAGGTGATCAGTTTTTCCCTTATGGTTTAAGACCTCCTGGCTATGAAAGAATTTATGCCACGTTTTCATATTCAAGGCTTGTGATTGACGAAATTCAGGCGTATGATCCGAAAGCTACAGCTATCATTGTCAAATTTGTCGAAGATATTTATAGGCTCGGTGGAAAATTTCTCTTGATGACAGCCACTCTTCCTGAGTATGTGAAAAAGGAAATAGAAGATCGAATAAAAAGCAATGGGGAGAAACATTTTGATGAACTCAATCTTTATGAAGAAGAGAAGTCAAAGTATCAAAATCTTAAAAAACACAAGCTATCTTTTGTAAATATCTCTAACAAGAAAAAAGACAAAAAAATAGATTTTACAATACCAGAGGAAATAATAAAAGATATAGTTTCTAAGGCGGAAGATAAAAGAGTGTTGGTTATTCTTAGCACAGTAAAACAAGCAAAGAATATCTATGAAAGAATTAAATCTTATATTGAAAAGAATAAAACTCAGAATATCATAAAAGATGAAAACATTATTCTTTTTCACTCTCAATTTACCTTGAATGAGAAACAAAGAATCAAGAATGAGATTGAGAATAAATTCAAAAATCCAAAAGATCAAAACGATAATGAAGGCAAAATCCTTGTAGCCACTCAGGTAGTCGAGGCTGCCATCGATATTGATACAGATATTCTCTATACCGAAATCTGTCCAATGGATGCTCTTGTCCAGAGAATGGGAAGAGTTTTGAGAAGGTATAAAAAGAATTTCGATTTAGATAAACAGAATGGAACCAGTGAAGTCAGTCCAAATATTTATGTTTTGGTTTTTAAAGAAGGTTATGAATCTGGAAATGGGAGAGTGTATGAGAGTGAGTTGATTGAGAAAACTCTTATTTTGTTAAAAGATGAAGGTAATGATACTAATTGGCAAGCTTATTATGATAACCTTAATACAGAAAAAGAAAAATTAAAGAAAAAAGATGATACCATTCCTGATGATAATTCAGAGATTTTAATGTCTGAATATTGCAAATATGATTTAGTTAAAAAGCTATATGAAATTTTAAATCCCAATGGTAAATATCTATCCAAATTTTATGAAACACTTTCTCTTCTTGACGCTGGCTTTATGTCTGATAGAAGAGAAGAAGCTCAAAGAATGTTCCGAGAAATAATGAATGCCAGTGTGATTGATATTGCCAAGAAAAATGATTTCATAAAAAAGGTTAAAAATTTAATTAATAGAAATGATTTAAACTACACAATATTCAAAAAAGAAATCATAGCGGAGTTTGTTATTTCAGTTACTTACTGGAACCTCGAGAAATTACAAGATGGAGTTGTTACACAATGGATAGAGCAGATTGAAATTTCTGATGATAACAAAAAAATAGTAAAATTAAAAGAATGGTGTAGTGATATTTTTATAGTAGATCTGAAAGATAAAAATAAAACCAATAAAAATGATGAAGATAATATTATATGATCACAGGAACTTATATTAATTACTATTTTCATTGCCCGCGGCATTTATGGCTTTTTGCAAAGAATATAAAATTGGAAGATACTTCTGAAGATGTAAAAATAGGGAAAATTATTTCTGAGTATACCTATGAGAGAAAAAAACATGAGATTCACTTATTTGGCGAGGAAGGTGAAGTGGTTATCGACTTTATAGATAAAAAAAGAAAAAAAGTTCATGAAATAAAAAAATCAAACAAAATGGAAGAGCTGCATATATGGCAATTGAAATATTATCTTTATGAGCTTGAAAAAAAAGGTGTCCACGGGTTTACTGGAGAAATAGATTATCCAAAACAAAAAAAAGTAATAAAAGTTAAGCTTTCTGAAGATGATAGAATTAAGATTAAAGATTCAATAAAAAAGATTGAAAAAATCTTGAGTTCAAAAATTACCCCACTCCCAATCAACAAACCCTACTGCAAAAAGTGTAGCTACTATGAGTTTTGTTACTGTTGAGGTTCTATGAAAGACTATTACATTTTTAAAAGCGGCCGTATAAGCCGTAAGGACAATTCAATCTTTCTTGAAACAAAAGATGGAGACATTCCCATCCCTGTAAATGATATTGATAGCCTTTATCTTTTTGGGGAAATAGACCTAAACACAAAGGCAATTAATTTTTTTGCTCAACAGGGAATAGTATTGCACTTTTTTAACTATTATGGCTGGTGGACCGGCAGCTTTTATCCGAGGGAAGAACTACTCTCGGGCGAAGTTATCGTTCATCAAGTAGAACATTATCTTGATCCCGGCAAAAGATTGGATCTTGCAAAAGAATTTGTACAAGGAGCAATTCATGGATTCATTTATAATCTAAAAAGGTATTCTCAGATCGGAGAGGATATTTTTGCTCATCTGAACAATTACAGCGAAAACATAAATAATCAACCAGATATTTCTGCTTTAATGGGCCTGGAAGGTAATGCAAGAGATTGCTATTATGGCGTCTTCCCTAAGATTATTAAGCAGGAAATCGAATTTGAAAAACGAGTTAAACATCCACCGGATAATATGATGAATGCTCTTATTTCTTTCGTTAACAGCCTTGTTTACACGGCTGTCATAAAAGAAATTTATCGAACCCAGTTAAATCCAACTATAAGTTATCTTCATGAACCTTCGTATCGAAGATTTTCCCTTGCCCTTGATGTAGCAGAGATATTCAAACCAATTTATGGGGATAGGGTCATATTTGATTTACTGAATAATCATCAAATTACAGAAAAGAATTTTGATAAGGAACTCAATTATTGTTACCTTAAGGAAGATGGCCGAAAAATCGTCGTTAAAGCCTTTGACGAAAAGATGAAAACCACGATTATTCACAAGAAATTAAAAAGAAAAGTAAGTTACCAGAAAATCATACGACTTGAGTTATACAAGTTAATTAAACACGTCATTGGCGAGACAACATACAAATCTTTTAGGGTATGGTGGTAATCCATGTACGTAATTCTTGTGTATGATATTTCGACAGAAACAAAAGAAGGGAGAAAGAGACTCCCAAAGGTTATGAAAAAATGCCGTGAATATCTTCACCACACCCAGAAATCTGTTTTTGAAGGAGAAATAACAGAAGCAAATTTTACTGCTTTAAAAACCTCGATTGAACGGATTATAAATGATAAAGAAGATTATGTGGTTTTTTACAGGTTAGACAATAAAAACAATCTCAGAAGAGAAAACATAGGGCTGGACTTTGATCCCACGGCGAACATTCTATAGCATTACCGCCGCTTCGAGAAAATTATACTTGATTTTCGGCCAATCTCTACGTATATTTTATTTCAAAATAAAGAAAAGCCCCCGTTTTTGTGACGGGTTTTAGCAGCCAAATATGGGATTTAAAGCCGTAGGTTTGCAAGAACCAGATAGTAAAATCTTCCGTTTTAGCAGCCAAATATGGGATTTAAAGTCAAAATCGTAATACGGTAAACCTATAGCCATCTGGTTTTAGCAGCCAAATATGGGATTTAAAGTCCTGTTCTGCAATTCTAAAAGTGATTCAAGTTCACGTTTTAGCAGCCAAATATGGGATTTAAAGAGTATTGAGGTAGATACTGGGGCTGATGCTGTCCAGGTTTTAGCAGCCAAATATG